>JBQCFO010000204.1:0-6168 GCA_051959055.1 Ginsengibacter sp.
TCCTCTAATATCAATGTCCATAAAGAACCGTTCACTCCGTTTTCTGCGATATTGTGGACAAAGACTCCTGGGAGTGTAAACTGCAATCCGAAAACGGGCATAACATTTCTAAAATAACTCCATGTACCGGGGTTTAAAAAATAATCTTTTGCAGAAAAATTTGTAAAAAAAACACAAATAAAAACAGTTAAAATACAGGTTATAATAAGCAATGGCTGAACACGCAGTAACCTTTTCCATAAATAATTTATTATTGTAGGAGACCTTACTGCGCTTTTTGCAATCAGGTAACCACTGATACAGAAAAAAATACTTAATCCGACAAAACCAAAATTAATCCGGCCGTTTGTCAGTTCATACACCGGCTCTTCATGTATTTTGCGTAATAAAGAAAACGAATGGTAAAACATAATAGAACATGCAGCAAAAAGGCGTAGAAAATCATAATTATTTTGGAACCTTTCGTTATGATGCATTGAGGTTTATTTCAGTATGGAAATTTAAAGGAGTTTAGAACAAAGTGGTGAAGGAAATTAATTAAAAAAGAAAAACTTCCTGTTCAGAATTTATTCTGCCGGTTTCAATAATTACAGTAAAAGAACAAATAACTCAAATTTACAATCGGGTCAAACCTAACCATCAAAACAAATCTAAACTGTTCGAAACTTCTTTAAACGCTAAATCTCTGCCGATTTACTGGTCATTCTTATAACCGGAATAATCATTTCCTCAAGGCTTATGCCGCCATGTTGAAATGTGTTGCGGTAATAATTAGCGAAATGATTGTAGTTATTTGGATAACATAAATATCCATCCTGCTTTGCAAAAATAAACGAAGAATTTACATTTGGAACCGGTAAACCTGCCTGACGGGGATCTCGAAATGCAAGCAGTTCTTTTGGTTCATAATTCAGATTGCGCCCGTGTTTATAACGCAGATTGGCAGTTGTTTGTTTATCGCCAACCACTTTTTGTGGAGAATTTACACGCACGCTTCCATGGTCAGTAGCAACGATTAAATTTATTTTTTTATCTGCAATTTTCTTTAATGCCTGGTGCAACGGCGAATGCTCAAACCATGATGCAGTAAGGCTTCTGTAGCTTACTTCATCTGCAGCAAGTTCTTTCAATACTTCCATTTCTGTTCTTGCATGACTTAGCATATCTACAAAGTTGTAAACGATCACATTAATATCATTGTTTAAAAAATTATGAATGTTATCAACTAATTTTTGCGCGTCCTGGTGATTGGTAATTTTAGTATAGGAATATTTTAAATCTTCTTTTCGAAGTTTTTTTAATTGAGCTTTAAAAAATTGTTCTTCAAATAAATTTTTACCACCTTCTTCATCATCATTTTTCCATTCTACCGGAAATTGTTTTTCTATTTCTATAGGAAGCATTCCTGCAAAAAGGGCATTGCGGCTGTATTGTGTAGCAGTTGGCAATAAAGAATAAAATGTTTCTTCTTCCTGGATTCTGAAATTTTCCGAAAAGAATGGCTGAATTGCTTTCCATTGATCGAACCGCAGATTATCTATCAAAACAAAAAAAGTAGGTGTTCCTTTTTCTACATGTGGAAACACTTTAAATTTCATTAATGAATTACTCATGATCGGTGCATCAGCCGCGGGATTTGTAACCCATTTGGAATAATTTTTTGAAATAAATTTAAAGAACTCGAGGTTGGCTTCTGCCTTTTGTGATTGAAATATTTCCCGCATTTCAGGACTGTCGCTTTTTTTCATTTCCAGTTCCCAATACACCAATTTTTTATAAATATCCATCCATGCATTGTAATCAGGATTGTCATTGAGCGCCATAAACAAATCGCGAAACTGTTGCTGATAGGCAGAAGTGGTTTTTTCGGCTACCAATCTTTTATTATCTATAATTTTTTTTAATGAAAGCCACACCTGGTTTGGGTTTACAGGTTTTATCAGATAATCGGTAATTTGCGAACCGATCGCTTCATCCATGAGGTTTTCAGTTTCATTTTTAGTAATTAGAACAATCGGAATTTGTGAATTAATTTCTTTGATTTTCTGTAAAGTTTCAAGCCCGGTTATACCAGGCATACTTTCATCAAGAAGTACCACATCTACAATATTATCTTTTACATAATCAATCGCGTCATGACCATTGCTCAACGATTTTACATCATATCCTTTGTGTTCCAGAAACATTATCTGGGATTTTAAACTTTCCATTTCATCGTCAACCCATAAAATTTTTGCTGTATTCATCTATTGTTTTTATTAATCGAATTTTTTTTTTAACCATCGACCAAACTCAATCTGATTGAGGTTGCTTACAAATGTAAATTATTCCCTTCCCAAAAATTATCTTTGCAGCGGTTGGAAATCTTTTTAACAATTCCAAAGAATGGCATTTAGAAAAATAATCAATGACCCGGTTTATGGTTTTATTACTATAGATGACGAACTGATTTATCATATTATTTCCCATCCTTTTTATCAAAGATTGCGCCGTATACATCAAATGGCGCTGGCACAAATGGTTTATCCGGGCGCCGTTCATACGCGCCTTCATCATTCCCTGGGCGCTTATCACCTGATGTGTAATGCACTTCATGAACTCAAAAGTAAAGGCATTGATATTTCGGCAGCAGAAGAACAGGCTGCAAAAATTGCCATCCTTTTGCATGACATCGGGCACGGCCCTTTTTCGCATGCGCTTGAAAATATTTTGATAAAAAATGTGAGCCACGAAAGAGTTTCTTTGTTACTGATGAAAAAAATGAATGAAGAGTTTGATGGGAAAATGCTAATGGCAATAGAAATTTTTACCAACAATTATCCAAAGAAATTTCTTCATCAATTGGTGAGCGGCCAATTGGATGTGGATAGGATGGATTATCTGATTCGCGACAGCTTTTTTACCGGGGTTACGGAAGGTGTAATAGGTTATGACCGGATAATTAAAATGCTTACCGTACACAATGGCGAATTAATGGTAGAAGAAAAAGGCATTCATTCTATCGAAAAATTTTTGGTTTCGCGGAGGTTTATGTACTGGCAGGTGTATCTGCATAAAACGGTTTTATGTGCAGAAAAAATGCTGGTTAAAATTATAGAACGAGCACGCGAAATCAAAGCTGAATCGCCATCACGCGTTTTCAATATTTTTTTAAATGAAGAATGGGAAAGAGAAAAGATTGAATATCATTTGAATAATTTCTGTGCTTTGGATGATTATGATATTTTATTTTCTATCAAATTCTGGATTCACCATCCTGATAAAGTATTATCTGTTCTTTGCAAAGGCCTTATCAATCGCCATTTATTAAAGGTGAAATATTCGGCGAATGAAATTCCACGCGAATTTTTAGAAGAGAAAACAAACATAGCGATGGAATATCTTGCCATAAATAAAGAACAGGCCGGATTTCTTGTTTTTACCGGCGAAAGTGAAATAAATACCTATAATAATAAAACCGGGCACATTAATATTTTATTCAAAGATGACCAGGTGAAAGATATTTCTGAGGTTGATAATCCGCTGATAAATCAAAGTTTATTTGGCACGGTAAAAAAATTTTACATTTGTTTTATCAATTTAGAAATCACATTATAGTTTAATTTTAATTTTTTTAACAAATATTGAAAGGCAAATGCAGTTTACAGCAAAACAAATCGCTGAATTAATAAATGGCAAAATAGAGGGCGACGGTGAAGTGGCAGTTTCTTCTTTTGGCAAACTTGAGGAAGCGACGGAAGGGCAGCTTGCTTTTCTGGCCAATCCGAAATATGAAGAGTTTTTATACACTACAAAGGCTTCCATCGTTATTATTAATGCTTCTTTAGAAATACAGAAAGAAATAAACGCAACACTTATCCGTGTACCGGATGCCTATTCTTCTTTTGCAGTTATCTTAACGGCTTATTCTGAAATGGCAAGAGCGAATCTTACCGGTATACAGGAACCGTCTTTCATCGCTTCATCAGCAAAATTGGGAGAACATGTTTTTGTGGGTGCTTTTGCTTACCTGGGCCATAATGTAAAAATTGGCACTAATGTACAGCTTTATCCGCAGGTTTATCTTGGCGATAATGTGACCATAGATGACAACAGCATTTTGTACCCGGGCGTAAAAATTCATCATGACTGTGTAATCGGGAAAAATGTTTGTATTCATGCGGGATGTGTAATCGGGGGTGATGGATTTGGATACGCGCCACAGGCAGACGGAAGTTTTAAAAAAATACCACAGATAGGAAATGTAGTCGTAGAAAATAATGTTGAAATAGGTGCTAATACCACCATTGACCGTTCAACGCTTGGGTCTACCATTATAAAAAGGGGTGCCAAACTGGATAATTTGATTCAGATCGCACATAATGTGGAAATCGGGATGAACACAGTAATTGCGGCGCAATCGGGAGTAAGCGGAAGCACAAAAATTGGCAATAATGTAATGATTGGAGGACAGGCAGGAATCGTTGGGCATATTATTATTGCTGATGGAACGAAAATAAACGCGCAGAGCGGAGTGGCAAAAACAATAAAAATTCCGAATACAGCAGTAACCGGTTCTCCCGCTTATGATTATGGACACGCACTTCGCAGCCAGATACTGAGCAGGAATTTACCCGAATTAGAAAAAAGAATTAAACAACTGGAACAAATAATTGAGCAATTTAAAAAAGAAAAGGTAGTAGAATGACAAATAAGCCCTTTTCCCAATCTTTATTAAAATATTTTATTTTCCATAGCTGGCTGCACAATTTAAAGAATTACTTTTCATACTTTCGTGCCCATGGAGCAACCTTTTAATTCTAAAGAAAAAAATTTTCAACATACCTTAAAAGAAGCTGTTACAATTTCAGGAGCCGGAATCCATACCGGTCAATCGGTTACCATTGGTATAAAACCGGCTGAGCCGAATACCGGCATTAACTTTCAACGCGTGGATCTTCCCGGAAAACCCGTAGTAAAAGCAGATGTGGATAATGTAATTGAAACAAACAGGAGCACAACCATAGAAGCGAACGGAGCAAAGGTGGGCACCATAGAACATTTGATGGCGGCTTTGACAGGAATGCAAATTGACAATGCCCTTATCGAAATAAATGGCGATGAAGTTCCGATTCTGGATGGAAGTGCAGAGGTCTTTATCGAACATCTTTCCAAAGCGGGCGTTGAAAAACAAAATGCTGAAAAAATTTATTATACCATACACCATAATATTTCTTTTGTTGATGAAGGGAAGAAAGTAGAAATGGTTGCTTTGCCCTATAATGGTTATCGCATTAACGCATTGATTGATTTTAATTCTCCGATCCTCGGAACACAACATGCCGACCTTAGCAACATCAGTAATTTCAAAAATGACATTGCCCCAAGCCGCACCTTTTGTTTTTTTCATGAACTGGAACAGTTAATTGCAAATGATTTGATAAAAGGCGGAGATATAAATAATGCAATAGTGGTAGTGGATAAGCCGGTAGATGACGAACAGGTAAAAAGAATTTCAAAAGTTTTTCACAAAGACGATGTCAAAGTGAGTGAGGCTGGAATTTTAAATAATCTTACACTTCGTTTTCCGAATGAACCTGCCAGGCATAAATTATTGGATGTAGTCGGAGATCTGGCTTTGGTGGGTTATCCATTTAAAGCCCATATCATTGCAAACAGGCCCGGGCATTCTTCGAACATTAAGTTTGCAAAAAAAATAAAGGAACATATAAAAAAATATAAACACCGGCAGGAAATTCCCAAATATGATCCGAATATACCACCGGTTTTGGATATCCAGGCAATAGAAAACACACTGCCACATCGCTATCCTTTTTTATTGGTTGATAAAATAATTGAACTTACAGAAACGCGGGTAGTGGCCATAAAAAATGTAACCTATAATGAGCCGTTTTTCCAGGGACATTTTCCCGGCAATTCTGTAATGCCGGGTGTTTTATTAGCCGAAGCACTGGCCCAAACCGGTGGTTTTATTGCTATTCCACAAAATTCAAAAGATAAATATGATACCTATTTTCTCAAAATAGATAATTGTAAATTCAAGCAAAAAGTAGTTCCCGGCGATACGCTGATTCTAAAAATGGAACTATTACACCCCATCAGGCGCGGCATCTGTGAAATGAAAGGAACCGTGTATGTAGGAGATAAAGTAGTAACAGAAGCGGTTTT
>JBQCFO010000205.1:0-2264 GCA_051959055.1 Ginsengibacter sp.
GGTAATAAAGAAAAAGATGCAGCAATACTTCTTGTATAATCTGAAGAACGTTTTATAAACAGAAACGGATATCTTTTTGAATGCATTCCTTCCAGTTCTTCAAAACTATTTGTGGAGGTTAATATTTTTTCATCTGCATCAAACAACTCAAGCTTAAAATTTTTTTTATTTAAAATCAAAGACCCATGTTCACTTTTATAAATTGTTTTTTCCAAATCGTCCTTTCCCTTCCACATGCCTTTTATTTCAGGTTCGCCATCAAGCATTAAAGAAGGATGTTCCTGTTGGAGTGCAGATGTGGTTTTCAGCCGAAGCCTGATTGTTTTTGAATTTATAAATGAAAGAGAAAAATTGCATAGTGGATGTGATTCATAATCCTGGAAAGGCGCTTCTTTTTGTTCTGCCTTTTGAAGATGCATATCTATTTTATTGAAAAACCAATCCATTACCCAGCGATGATAATTCCATTGTATTTTGCCTTCGCCTTTTTTTAAATTGAAATCTCTCACTTCTCCCGAAACAAAATATTCATTTTCCAATTCATAAAAATCATCCATGATGTCGAGCGGATGATTTAAAAATTTTGATTGATGACTCATTAATGGTTTAGAAGAGTTTAGAAGGTTTGGAAAAGATTAAAAAGTTTAGATGATTTAACGGCTTAATCGAAAAATCTCAATTCCAAATGGTTCCAAAGTTATTTGAAACGTTTTTTCAAAACTAAGCGGCATCACATTTCCGTATAACGCCTGAACATTCTTTTTTGCAGGATCATAATTTGGATAACTTACTTCAGTTGTTTGTTTGGAATCGGAAAGATTTACCACCACAATTATCGTATTCCCGGAATCAAATCTTTGATAAGAAAATACCGCATCATTGGTGTTGGCAAGCGTTTCATAGTTTCCGGCAGAAATCACCGGATTACTTTTCCGAATGCGAATCATTTTTTTATAAAAATTATAAATCGAATTCGAATCTGGTTTTTCTTCTTCTAAAGAAATGCCATCATTTGGTTTTGCATAACGATGATCCCACCATGGGCCCGAATTTTTATACCACAAAGCCATTCCCTTTCCTGTATCAGATTTATACCATTCAAATGCTTCACGATCCGGAATTTCATTAGCATCGGTCATTCCCCATTTTTGCCATTCGCCTTTTCCATTCATCCCCAGTTCCTGTCCATAATAAATAGAAGGAATGCCGCCAATCAATAATTCAAGAGCCGCCCCCATTTTTAACTTTGGCAAATCTCCATTCACCTGGTTTGCAAAACGTGGCAGATCGTGGTTTTCAAGAAAGATAATCTGATGTCTTCCTTTAGGAAAAACATGAAATGCGGAATCGGCCATCAGGGTTAAATATTTTTTATTGAAAGAGCGAATGCCACCCATTAATTTAAAAGAATAAACCCGGTCAACATGTGCTTTGGTAATATAGTCAGCAGGCCATGAACCCCATTCTGCCTGTTCTGCCACATTTACAATTTGAGGATTTACTTTTTTAATTGCTGTAATCAATGGAATCCAGAATGTTTTAAAAAGATTGGTAACACGTCCTCTATTATCAAGATCATCCATCATGTGATCAAAACGAAATCCATCAACGCCATCATCAAATTTTCCATCTTTATTTGGATCCAACCAGTAAGAATACAATTTGATATTATAAGCAAGAACTGCAGGATTATCAAGGTTGACCATGATTAGTTTTTTTATAACACCATTGTAGCCTTTTAATTCAATAAGATTCATCACAATTTTTTCTGTTTGAGTATGTGCCGAATCTGCCCAAACCAAATAATTACTGTAAGGAGATTTCAGATTGTTGTAAGAATCTTTGTACCACGGATGATCCTCAGTAACGTACTGAGTTTCCATGTCCATATAAATTTTCATACCGCGGCGATGAACTTCTTTTACCAAAGAAATATAATCCTGCATCGTTCCTAATGTGGAATCAATTTTATAAAAATCATCGGAAAAATAGTTGTGATAAAATACCGATTGATATAAAGGAAGCAATTGAATGGAAGTAATCCCCAAATCCTGCAAATAGTCTAATTTTTCACGAAGCCCTTTCAGGTCGCCGATTTCATCACCATTACTGTCATAAAAACTTCTTTGAAAAACATGATAAATGATTTCATTATCCGGATTCCATGAATGTGATTCAGTGCTTATTTTTTTTGAAACGCAGGAAACAAAAAACAGGAAAATTACAAAATGTAATAAAAGTATTCTGATAAAGGAGCTCCTCAT
>JBQCFO010000206.1:0-2654 GCA_051959055.1 Ginsengibacter sp.
GAATTATTGGAATCAATCCGCGAGAAGGTACCGATCCGGTTAAATTCGTTCACGAAATCACCAATGGAACCGGAGCCGATGGAGTAATAATTACCGCATCCGCCAAAGGAGATGAAATTATTTCACAGGCGGCACAAATGAGCCGGAAACGAGGCCGTATTATTTTAATTGGGGTGATTGGTTTAAATATAAGCCGTGCAGAATTTTATGAAAAAGAATTGACATTCCAGGTTTCCTGTTCTTACGGGCCGGGACGCTATGATGAAAATTATGAACAGAAAGGGCAGGATTATCCTTTAGCGTTTGTACGCTGGACTGAAAAAAGAAATTTTGAGACTATCCTGCGAGCAATTTCATCAGGTAAATTAGAAGTCAAATCGCTGATAACAGAAAGAGTTTCGCTTGCTGAGTACAATAGGATTTACGGAAGTATCAGCAACAGAGGTTCTATCGCCTCGTTACTGGTCTACCCCGAAGAATCTGACGCCAAAACGATTATCAGTGTAAATGCTGCTTCTTTTGTGAACAGTAATTCCGGCATTGGAATCATTGGTGCGGGTAACTTTACCGCCATGACCATGTTGCCATCTTTAAAAAAAACAAGTGCACAACTAGTAGTGATTGCGAGTGCAAGAGGAGTATCTGCCACTGCATTGGCTCAAAAATATGGGATTGCAAAAAGTGCAACAGATTATAGGGAGGTTATTTCGGATCCGGAAGTAGCACTTGTGATGGTCACTACAAGGCACAATCTTCATGCAAAAATGGTCGTTGAATGCCTCGAAAAAAAGAAACATGTTTTTGTAGAAAAACCTTTGGCGCTCAACAATGATGAACTGAATGAGATAATTCAGCATTACAATCGTGAAAGCACCTTAACAGTGGGTTTCAACCGCAGGTTTTCACCTCATATTCAAAAGATGAAGCAATTGCTGGGCGCTGCACCCATGAATGTGATTGCTACCATGAATTCAGGACACATTCCTCCAAATGTTTGGGTACATGATATTATGATTGGTGGCGGAAGAATTATCGGTGAGGCATGTCATTATATTGATTTAATTTCTTTTTTGACAGATAGCAAGGTAAAGTCAGTATGTATGAATGCGATGGGAGTAAATCCAGGTGAGAATACGGACAATGCATCCATTTTGCTGAAATATGAAAATGGCAGCACAGGTGTCATTAATTACTTTTCCAATGGTTCGAAAAGTTATTCAAAAGAAAGAGTAGAAGTTTATTCACAGGACAGAACGTTGGTAATGGACAACTTCAGAGAAACAACCGGATACGGATTTAAAGGATTTTCAAAAATGAAAACCAAACTGGATAAGGGACATAATGAACAGTTTCGATTATTAACAGAAAGATTAAAAAAGGGCGGTGCATCGTTAATCCCTTTTGAAGAATTGATAAATACAACTAAGCCACGTTTTGCTGCGATTGAAAGTTTAACGCGACACGCATGTATAGAAGTTTCTTCTTAGAAAAGAAAACTTGTGTATTTGTTTGTTTACTGTAAAAGAATCGACGATTCTGCTATTTTTTTTAAATAAAAAGGAATAAAAGTAAGATTGGACTTCTTGTTGCGCTAACTTCTGCTGGATATGAAAACCAGCCTCCTCTTTATATTGTGTTTTTTCTGCTGCTCTTTCATGATCGCTGAAGGACAGTCATTGGTAATCGTGGAGAATCATCAGTCAAGGGCTGTTATAGTGATACCGGACGATGCCAGCAACCAAATTCAATACGCTGCAAAAAAATTACAAGCCTACATTCAAAAAAGCACCGGGGCCGTTTTGTCCATCACGAAAATTGTTCCTGCTGACTCCATTTCAATTGAAATAGGTCTTACTGCGTTTGTAAAAGCTAGGCGAATTGATGTTAGCAAGCTGGATGAAGACGCATTTATCCTTCAAAGCACGTATCAGCAACATTTTATTATAGTTGGCGGCAGTGATTGGGGGACAGAATTTAGCGTGTACTCTTTTTTTGGAAAAATTCCTCCGAAAGCATTGGTTAATACCGATAGACATTGGAACTGATATTCCCTTAAATAGAAATTTAATTTTGCCTAAGGTTAATATTATTGAAACACCCACTTATACATCAAGGCAGATTTCGCCACTTTACATTGAAGTCCAAACCGATTTGGGGTACTGGACCCGATTTAACAGGTTAAAAGGCAGAATTAATTTTTCACATAATCTATCACATCTGTTTGATCCGAGCGTGCTTTTGAAAACCAATCCGGATTTTTTTCCAAAGAATGGCCAGGGCTTGCAGTTCAACGATTATTCGTGGCAACCAAATTTTTCTGCTCCTGGGATTGCAGACAGCGGGGCCGCAAGAATTATCCGGTATTTTGATACTAATCCAAAAGCAACCAGTTACTCTTTAGGTATTAATGATTACCCTTATTTTGATCAATCTTCCGCATCTTTGTCGAGAAGAAAAGGAGGCAAAAATTATCTTGGAATGGAGGATGTTTCCAATGATTATTTTGAATGGGTAAACACAGTAGTTAAAAAAGTGCTTTCTGTTTTTCCAAATAAATATTTTGGTTTGTTAGCCTATAATAACGTTGCTGAACCGCCCTCTCCCAATATTGGGGTAAATGCCCATGTGATTCCTTTTTTAACTTATGAAAGATT
>JBQCFO010000207.1:0-4753 GCA_051959055.1 Ginsengibacter sp.
GATGGTGATCTTCATATTGACGAACATCATACGATTGAAGATGTGGCTTTGGCTTTTGGTGAAGCGATGACAACAGCATTAGGTGATAAGCGCGGTATTGAAAGATATGGCTTTTTGTTACCAATGGATGATTGCCTGGCACAGGTTGCCATTGACTTTGGTGGCAGAAGCTGGCTTGTATGGAATGTGGAATTTAAAAGAGAAAAGATTGGAGAAATGCCGACGGAAATGTTTTATCATTTTTTCAAATCCTTTTCTGATGCTTCAAAATCAAACCTGAATATTAAAGCAGAAGGAACGAATGAACATCATAAAATTGAAGCGATATTTAAAGCATTTGCAAAATCCATAAAGATGGCGGTTCGCAGAGATCCATTGAATAATTCTTTACCAACCACGAAAGGGATTTTATGAAAGTTGGGATCATAAAATATAATGCCGGAAATGTACAAAGTGTTTTGTTTGCGTTGCAACGCCTCGGTATTGACGCGATTGTTACAGATGATCATGATGAAATAAATTCTTCTGATAAAATTATTTTTCCGGGAGTTGGAAACGCGGCATCGGCAATGGAATATTTAAAAGAAAAAAAATTGGACCAGTTGATTGTTTCTTTAAAACAACCGGTACTGGGAATTTGCTTGGGCTTACAATTATTATGCAATTCTAGCGAAGAAGGAAATACTAAATGCCTTGGTATTTTTGATAGTGTTGTAAAGAGGTTTGATGATTCAGTTTTTCAAAATAAGAACCTGCTTCCTTATAAAATTCCGCATATGGGATGGAATACGATTGAACATCTTTCTTCCCATTTAATGAAGGCGATTGCTGAAAATTCGTATGTATATTTTGTGCATAGCTACTATGCAGAGCTATCCGCAGAAACCATTGCTACCACTAATTATATCAATTCTTTCAGCGCGGCAATGCAAAAAAATAATTTTTATGGAGTTCAGTTTCATACAGAGAAATCTTCAGAAACAGGTGAACAAATTCTTTCAAATTTTTTAAAAATAAAATAATGGAAATTATTCCTGCAATAGATGTTATTGATGGTAAGTGTGTGAGATTAACGAAAGGTGATTTTGAAAAGAAAATTATTTATAACGATGACCCTTTGGAAGTAGCAAAAAGTTTTGAACGAGTTGGAATAAAAAGGCTGCATATTGTTGATCTGAATGGTGCGAATGGACAAGCGTTAAAAAATATAAAGACGCTTGAAGACATTTCTAACAACACTTCACTCGTTATTGATTTTGGCGGTGGTTTAAAAACGACAGAAGACATTAAATCTGTATTCAACGCAGGCGCAAAGATGGTAAATGTAGGAAGCATACTGGTAAAAAACCCGGAATTAATTTCTCAATGGATCATTGATTTTGGTGCAGACAAGTTTTTACCGGGTGCTGATGTGTTGCATAAAAAAATAAAAATACATGGATGGAAGGAAGAAACCGAAATTGACGTTTTTGATTTTATCAGTGGAATCATTTCAAAAGGAATCAATCACATCTTTTGCACAGATATTTCAAAAGACGGAATGATGCAAGGCCCGTCATTAAATTTATATAAAGAGATTTTGTCAAAGTTTCCTTCTTTATTTTTGATCGCAAGCGGTGGAATTTCATGCTATGATGATTTGATTAGTTTAAAAGAAATTGGTTGCACCGGCGCCATTGTAGGAAAAGCGATTTATGAGGGAAAAGTAACTTTACAACAAATTGAAGATTTTATTAAAAATAAATAATGCTAGCCAAAAGAATCATCCCATGCCTTGACATCAAAAACGGTAGAACCGTTAAGGGGATTAACTTTGAGAATATTCGTGATGCAGGCGATCCTGTAGAACTTGCGATTTATTATTCACAGCAAGGTGCAGACGAATTGGTTTTTTTAGACATTACTGCTACAGTTGAAAAAAGAAAAACCTTGGTTGAACTTGTAAAAAAAATTGCACAAAATATTAATATTCCTTTTACGGTCGGAGGTGGAATTTCTTCAGTTGGAGATGCTTCTGAATTATTACAAAATGGTGCGGATAAAATTTCAGTAAATACGGCCGCTTTCAAAAACCCTTCTTTAATTCAATCAATGGCAAAAGAATTTGGAAGCCAGTGTGTAGTTTTGGCGATTGATACCAAAAAAGAAAGTGATGGAAACTGGTATGTTTATCTGAACGGGGGAAGATCGAAAACCGAAGCCTTAGCATACGATTGGGGAAAGAAAGCGATTGAACTTGGTGCCGGAGAAATTCTGCTGACATCCATGAACAATGACGGAACAAAAAATGGATTTGCGGAAGATATTACTTCTGTTTTTTCAAAGACATTTCCTGTTCCTATTATTGCTTCAGGTGGTGCGGGACCGATGGAGCATTTCGCAGAAGTATTTGTTAAAGCCAATGCTGATGCCGCTTTGGCAGCCAGTGTTTTTCATTTTGGAGAAATAAAAATTCCTGAATTGAAACAGCTTTTATTTGAACAAAACATCAAGGTGAGAATTTAAAAAATAATAAAAAAATGAAAACCGGAATTATCATTAATTGTTTGTTTATTGTATCCATCGTGGTAAAGCAATTCGTGTAAATCCGTGTAATTCGTGGCTATAAAAATGAAAAAAAATTATACAGACCTCGTAAGAAGGATTGATTTTTCAAAATCATCATCAGGAACCGTACCGGCAATAATCCAGGATTCTGCAACGAATGTGGTATTAATGTTAGGCTATATGAACAAAGATGCTTTGCTCGAAACGATAGATTCAAAATTGGTAACTTTCTTTAGCCGCAGCAAAGGACGTTTGTGGGTAAAAGGCGAAACAAGCAAAAACTTTTTGCACGTTGTTGACATAAAAACCGATTGTGATTTTGATACCTTATTAATAAAAGCAAAACCTGATGGAAATGTTTGCCACACGGGAGCAGAAACGTGTTTCAATGAAGAGAATTCAGGCAAAGATTTTTTACGGAATCTTGAAAAGATTATTGAAGGAAGAAAAAAACGCCCTGTTTCCGGTTCTTATACATCCACTTTATTTAAAGAAGGGATAAACCGGATGGCACAAAAAGTAGGTGAAGAAGCAGTGGAATTAATCATTGAAGCGAAAGACAACAACAATAAACTTTTCCTGAATGAAGCAGCAGATCTAATGTTCCATTATCTTGTTTTGTTGCAGGCAAAAAATAAAATGCTGGATGATGTGATAGAAGTTTTGGAAAAAAGGCACAAGGAGTGATTTGTTGATGTGGGATGTTTGCATGTTAGAATGTCTGATGTCTGATGTCTCATCGCGAAATTTTTTATCTGGCAATCAAAAAGATTAAGAGACGATACGAAAAGATCGTCTTTTTTTATCTTCACAGTTTTAATTTTCCTCCTGGTCAGTGTCCTCAGCGACCATTTTTTTCTCCACATTGACCATATTGTATACCTTTCCTTAAAAAATCGTTTTATCTCATTTTAATTATTGCGCACATCGTAATTCTTATACAGAGCGAAATGAAGGTTGTCGCTCTGGCACCGACCACGGAAGCAGAATGAGGGCTGGCGAGTCGATGAAGACACCGATCACAAAAGCAAGTGAACATTTGCCATAGGACAAGGTTAAAGCAGCTTTGTTTCCTGGCACTCCTCATCTTCTTTTCACGCGTTTTAATTTTTATCAAGTTGATCATCTATGCGCTTTTGAAGCTGCGTCTTGAAGCCATCCTCCAATTTCAAATCAGCTTGGTGGAGGTGAAACATTTTCCTGGCCATTTGATTGATAACCGCACTTTGCTGCATAAAGGTTACGCATATAAAACAACCGGCCAGGTGGATTTTCAGTTCAAGTTGCTCTTTTAAGGTTATTTTTGCTATTTGCTGCTTTTCTATTAAATAGGTAGCCTTTTTGCAGTTGTAGGCTATTTTCTTTAATTCTGTCTTGTCTGGCTTTTTCATAATCTTTATTAAATCCAGTTTTTTTGGAGGCAGGATCTGAGGTTTACTTTTGTCCGGTGAATAATTACCCAAAAATTTGAAGAAGTTACTTTCAGTTCGCGGCAAATGATATCGGTAGATTCGTCATCAATGTGCTTCATAGTGAATACAGAAAGCCATAAAGCAGGCAGTCTTTTCATACAGGCTTGCAATATTTTTTGGAATTCTTTGTTTTCAAGGGCGTCAGATTGTTCAATACCGAGTTTCGCAGGTCTGTGCGCGTCATTCCAGTGGCCATCATTCAG
Organism: Ginsengibacter sp.; assembly: GCA_051959055.1. Lineage (GTDB taxonomy): Bacteria > Bacteroidota > Bacteroidia > Chitinophagales > Chitinophagaceae > Ginsengibacter. Next base: position 4,223 of record JBQCFO010000207.1, read on the forward strand.
ATCAAAGAAGCCGGCGTCTGTATTTTGAATGCCAGGTGCATCAACTTCTTTTGCAAAAGCGGATGATTTGGACCGGTAAACATCTATTATCTTGTTTTTTAAGATGGCAGTAAGCCAGGTTTTCTCTGTACATCTTCCTTCAAACCTTCCTTTGCGTTCCAGTGCTGCCAAAAACGTTTCCTGCACCAGGTCTCTTGCCAGCTCCTGGTCATTTATCCGGCAAGCCGCAAAAGTATAAAGGTAATCTGCATACCTACTCACCCACCGGTGCGGATCGAGCGCTTTATTATCGGCTTTGATATCAAAAGTTTCAATTACCAAAACGTCTGTTTGTAACAGTAAATTTAATATTATGGATTCGTTTTTTAATAATTTTCTTTCTGTTTCAGCCGTTGATGGTTCTTAACTCGGAAACCCGGTTGGATCTTTACAGGTATTTTCAACTCGCTCTGTAATGTGTTATAAAGGCGATTAGCTGGCCTTGCAACTTCGAAGAAAGGTTGCAGCGATCTGTAACTGGAAAGTGTATTT
>JBQCFO010000208.1:0-10583 GCA_051959055.1 Ginsengibacter sp.
TTTGATAATGGTGCTGATAGTTGGGGCATAAGTACTTGGGCGGCCAATTCCCAATTCCTCTAATTTCCTTACCAAAGAAGCTTCCGTATATCTTGCCGCATGACGCGTAAATTTTTCGGTAGCAGTCATTTCTTCAAAGTCCAGTTGCTGATTCACACTGAGAGCCGGCAAACGGCTTTCGCTTCCAAAGGCAGGATTATCACCATCGTCCTCATCATTTCCCTCATTATATATTTTTAAAAAACCATCAAATTTCAACACTTCACCAGTTGCCGTTAATTCATCCTCTACGGTACTTATTTTTATTTTGGCAGTGGTTTTTTCAAGAATGGCATCACTCATCTGGCTGGCAATAGTGCGTTTCCAAATCAGTTCATAAAGCCTGGAAGTCTCAACATCGTGTATCCTGCTTTCACTCATGTCTGTCGGCCGAATCGCTTCGTGTGCTTCCTGGGCACTTTCATTTTTATTTTTAAAATTGCGTAACTGCAAATATCTCTCACCATAGTTTTTGAGCACTTCCGTTTTTATCTGCTCTTTTGCTGTGGCGCTTAGGTTCACACTGTCAGTACGCATATAGGTGATCTTTCCGCTTTCGTACAATTTTTGTGCAAGCAACATGGTTTTACTTACCCCGTAGCCCAATTTACGGCTTGCTTCCTGCTGCAGGGTAGAGGTAGTGAAAGGCGCGGCAGAAGTGCGTTTGCCTGGCTTTACAATAATATCTTTAACTGAATAGGTTGCGTTTTTGCATCTTGACAAAAAATCTTCTGCAGCTTCAATGGTTCTTGTGTCGCCGTCTTCCGCTTTAAACGATATTCTTTTTCCTGATGAATCTGTTGCAGCAAGAGATGCTTCGATTTTAAAACTGCTTGTTGCAATAAACTGATTAATTTCTCTTTCTCTTTCTGCAATCAATTTTACCGCAACACTTTGTACTCGTCCGGCGCTCAAGCCGCCTTTCATTCCTATTTTTCGCCACAAAACCGGGGAAAGCTCAAAACCTACCAGCCTGTCCAACACCCTTCTGGCCTGTTGTGAATTTACCAGGTTCATATCAATCAGACGCGGATTTTGGACGGCCGCATTTATTGCTGGTTTAGTTATTTCATGAAAAACGATTCGTTTGGTTGTGTTTACATCCAGACCTAAAACCTGCGCCAAATGCCAGCTGATGCTTTCTCCTTCACGGTCCTCATCCGACGCGAGCCATACAGTATCCGCTTTTTTTGAAAGTTGCTTTAAATCGCGCACCACTTTTAATTTATCCTCAGGTATTTTATATCGGGGCATAAAATTATTATTAATATCAATGCCCATATCGTCTTTTTCCAGGTCGCGGATATGGCCATAAGAACTCTTTACTTCGAAATCCTTGCCCAGAATTTTTTCAATCGTTTTTGCTTTTGCCGGCGACTCTACTATCAATAAATTTTTTGCCATAATATCTTGATTTTTCCGATTTTGATATAATCGTATTTTCCGAATTTTCCAATATCCGAAAAATTTTGTGAGGTTGCAATATTAGTTTAAAAATTAAAAATGGAATTTTAAATAGAAAATTTGTTTTGTAAAATGCGTTTTTTATCTTTGAATGCCCCCACTGAATAACAGTTTCATTTTTTTTATAACCCCAGGTTTCAGCCTGGATGTTTAGAAAAAATATTAATAAATTAATGTTGCTAACATATTTTTTATAAAAGAAAAGCGTTATATCTTTTAATAAAAAAAATATTTAGTATTAAAACTGCGAAAATGAGAGTTGTAATGCTTGGTTCGGGAAACACTGCTACCGTTTTGTGTGAAATTATTTCAAAAGCGGGGCATGAAATAGTACAGGTGGTGAGCCGGGATGAAGAACATGCCAAAATGCTTGCCGAATCATATGCTGCCGCTACTGCTTCTTTATTTGTTCCCCACTTTTCCGATGCAGACATTTATATAGTTGCCTTGAATGATGCTGCCCTAGATCATATTGAAAAAATTACCGCTTTAAAAAATAAATTTGTAGTTCATACTGCCGGCGCGGTTTCGATTAATTCCCTTAAAGACTCCTCTGATACTTATGGGGTTTTATACCCAATGCAATCACTTTCAAAATATAGCAATCACATTCCTGAAATTCCTTTTTTGGTAGATGGAAACAACCAGGAAGTTTTGCACCGGGTTTTGGGGTTTGCAAAAACGTTATCCAATAATGTAATAGAAGCAGATGATACACAAAGATTACATTACAACGTAGCCGCGGTTTTTATTAATAATTTCACCAACCACTTATACGCACTTGCGGAAATATTTTGCCAAAAAGAACGGTTGGATTTTAAAAATTTGTTCCCACTTATGGACGAAACTGTTTTTCGCGCAAAACACGTCTCGCCATTTCTTACGCAAACCGGGCCTGCGATGCGCGACGATATTTTTACCCTGAACAGGCATTTACAGGCACTTGCAGCTAATCCTGAATTAAAATATCTGTATTTAAAGCTTTCTGAAAGTATTATTAAACTGCACGGGAAAAGATAGTTGATTTTTAAACATTCAAGAAAACAGGAATTGTACTTATTTCTTCGTTTGTTGTATTACAGACTTATGTTAGTTCGAAATAATAACAGTTCCGATAGGCATTTTTTTACAATTCAAATATTCTTTTACTTTTGACGTCAACTTTGTTAATTCTTTGTACTGGTTGATTTTCGCCGTTAATACAAAAACGGTTATAGTATATATCGAAAAGTTTTGTTGATGTTGCAAATTTTTATCAAAAGTTATTAATGCATCAAAAGAATTAGCAACAAGAAGTTTAAGTAATTCTCCATTTTTAATTCCATTCCATTGTTTGTCGCGAACGGTATAAATTTCATGTTCTAAAAAGTGGTGCTTTAGACGTTTCAGTATATTTTCGTCAAGTAACAGTCGCATAAAGTTGAGCTGCATTTTTAGAAGTCAAAAGTTTATTGGCTATGTTCAGCAATGCAATTGCCTGTTCTTTGGAAACTGTTGGAAAGTCATATAAAAATTCATCAAGCGGAACACCTGCTTCCAAATGGTCAAACAAACTTTCCACGGGAACACGTGTTCCTTTGAAAACAGGTTGTCCACCTAAAATATCCTTGTCAATAGTTATGATTTCATGAACCTCCATAATGCAAATTTAAAGAATTTGTTATAGTAACAGATGTTGAAAGCATTTGTATCCAACCAATATTTTTAGCAGTTTTCTTTTCATTTACAATAAAAAAAGCCAATGAAAATGATTCCTTGGCTTTAGACAAAAGTGATAAATCCAAAATTATTAAATCTGCAGCGCTGCATTCATATTTCTGACTGCATCAGCGCTTTTATTAAAAGCTGCCTGTTCTTCATCATTCAATTTAAAATCTATAATTTTTTCCCAGCCATTTTTTCCAACCACTACCGGTACGCCGATACAAATATCTTTTTGTCCGTATTCGCCGTCAAGCATCACACAGCAGGGAATCAATCTCTTTTTATCACGCACAATAGATTCTACTAAAAAAGCACCCGCTGCGCCCGGAGCATACCATGCGCTAGTTCCGAGGAGTTTGGTAAGAGTAGCGCCGCCCACCATCGTATCGGCAGCTACTTTTTTAAGCGTTTCCTCATCGAGCACATTAGAAACAGGAGTTCCATTGTATGTTGCCAGCCGGGTCAAAGGAATCATGGTAGTATCGCCATGTCCACCGATAACTACTGCCTGTAAATCCTGTGCAGAGCACTTCATAGCAGTTGATAAAAAATATTTAAACCTTGCACTGTCCAATGCTCCACCCATTCCAATAATTCTGTTTTTAGGCAAACCACTTGATTTTAGAGCGAGGTAAGTCATTGTGTCCATAGGATTGCTGATGACAATAATAATTGCATCCGGAGATTGTTCAAGGATTTTTGTAGTTACATCTTTTACAATTCCGGCATTAATTCCAATCAGTTCTTCGCGGGTCATTCCTGGTTTGCGTGGAATGCCGGAAGTGATTACAACTACATTGCTTCCGGCAGTTTTGGAATAATCATTTGTGCTTCCAATAATTTTTGTATCGCTTCCCAACAAGGTTGCGCTTTGCATAAAATCCATTGCTTTTCCTTCGGTGATGCCTTCTTTAATGTCCAGCATTACCAGTTCTTCACAGAGTTCTTTTCGTGCAATGTTGTCGGCACAGGTAGCGCCTACTGCACCAGCGCCTACTACGGTTACTTTCATTTTTTATTTGTATTTATTTTTGAAAAAAAATTGTTACCGGCCAAAGGTAATTAAATGTTTGAACGAACCTTGAACGTTAAACCTTTAACCTTCAATTGCCTCATTCCATAGCCTTCAATACATCGTCAAGATTGATATTTCCGCTGAAAGAATTTACATACTGTCCCTTTTTATCATACACAACGAGCTTTGGATACATCTGTACTTCATAATAAGGAAGAAAAAAATCTTTTTTATCGTAAGCAACGGTTATCTGGGGGTAATCTGCCAATTTAAACATTTTGTAAAAGGAAACCATTTCGCTGTAAGGAAGCCAGGTTACCATCAATATTTGTGTGTTTCTAAAGTGGTCTATATTTTTTACCAATTCTCTGGTTTCATTCTGGCAATGGCCGCATTCAGGACTGAAAATCATTAGTAAAGTTGCCTGATTTTTCTTTAAATCTTTTTGGGTAAATGCTGTGCTGTCGGGCGCTTTATAAACCATAAAATCAGGAATGGAAGGATTGAGGACATATACGGGTGTTTTCTCTGCAGGCGCATTGGTTTGTGAAAATCCTGGATAGCAAAAAAGAAATGCAGGAAGGATAAATAGTCGCTTTTTCATCAGTAAATTTTTTATAAAACTAATAAAAAAGTAAACAGTTGAAAATGCAATGATGATTTTACAAAGTATTCTCAAAAAAATGCTTTTTTGCAAGCTCAATATCAGACCTTTACAATTCCGCTAAAATCGTTTCCGGTTTTACATCTCCCTCAAAAGATTTTTTTAAATTTCCTTTTTTATCATAAACAAAAATGGAAGGCAGGTTTCTTACTTTAAAATATACGGGGAAGAAAAACTTGGTATCTCTTGCCATCGTTATTTCCGGATAATTTGCGATTTTATAATGATGGTAAAATGCAATCATTTCTTCCCATGGCAAATAAGTAACCATTACAAATTGCGTGTTTTTAAATTTATCGATATTCTGAGTCAGCATTTCTGTTTCCCGCTGGCAATGCTCACAATCAGGGCTGAAAATAATAAAGATGGTATTCTTTTTTTTCTGCAAATCATTTCTTGTAAAAGTGGTACTGTCTGGCGCTTTATAAACGGTAAATTCAGGAATTGTAGGAAAACGAAGATAGACGGGTGTTTCTTCGGTAGTGGCGGTTGTTTGTGAAAAAGCGGACCAGGAAATAAAAATTGCTGCAGCGATGATTAATAAATGTTTCAAGAGTAAAAATTTTTATAAAGCTATGAAAAAGCATTTATGCGAATAAGCGGAATTTAAATTTTAATGTTTTTTTATTTGTGAATGATGAATGGTGAGTTGTGAATGGCGGACTTTGAGAAGTTTTCTAATAAAACAGGAATCCCAGGTAAAAGTTTGTTTACTGAAAGCAATAATTTAATAATTTAATATTTGAATAATGCACATTGAATAATTAAACAACTCAATTTACCTCTCCAACAATAAAACAATTCTTTTACCTTTGCAGCCTTAAAAATTTTTTTTCTATGGCAACTACATCAGACATAAGGACAGGGCTGATTTTAAAAATTGAAGGAAATCTTTACACCGTTGTTGAGTTTGGACAAAATAAAACTGCCCGGGCAGGCGCGAAAGTTTGGGCCAAATTAAAAGGTGTTGACAACGCACGAACCATTGAGCAAACCTGGAACAGCGGTGAAACGGTCCATCCCGTAAGAGTTGAAAAACGGCCTTACCAGTTTTTATTTAAAGATGACACAGGTTACACGTTTATGGATACAGAAAATTATGAACAAATTGCTGTTGCCCCTGAAATGGTTGATGCCCCCCAGTTTTTAAAAGACGGGCAGGAAGTTGCAGTGTTGATAAACACCGAAACCGACCAGCCAATGGGAGTGGAGCTGCCTGATAAAATTGTATTGAAAGTGACTTACAGCGAACCGGGCGTCAAAGGCGATACCGCTACCCGTACTTTGAAACCCGCAACCGTTGAAACTGGTGCTACTGTTAACGTTCCGTTGTTTGTAAATGAAGGCGAATTAATAAAAGTAAACACCAAAACGGGTGAGTACGTCGAAAGAGTGAAAGAGTAAATTAAGAATGAAAAACTAAGAATTTCAAATTAAGAATTAAAGAACTGATGCAATTTTAATTTTTACTTTTTAATTCAAGTATCGCTATCTTAGCTATCTGTTATCCATCATTTAAATCTAATTAATCCAGTATGGACATTAAACAAATTCATGAATTGGTAAAGCTTGTAAATAAAAGCAATATCGGCGAACTAAGCGTTGAGAAGGATGGTTTTAAAATTACCATCAAACAAAAAAAAGAAGCTGTTCAACATTATGCTACGCCAATGACACAGCAAGCTCCCCAGTTACAACAGCCTATGTCGTTACCTTCGGTTGCTCCTGAAAAATCGGGCGAATCTAAAACAACCGATTCTCCTAAAACAGAAAATTATCTTACCATAAAAAGTCCTATGATTGGGACTTTTTATCGTCAGGCTGGCCCCGGAAAGCCATTGTTTGCGAGTGTTGGAGATGAAGTGCAACCCGGGCAAGTAGTTTGTATTATTGAAGCCATGAAACTTTTTAATGAAATTGAAAGTGAAGTGGCTGGAAAGATTGTAAAAGTTTTGGTGGAAGATGCTTCTCCTGTTGAGTTCGATCAGCCATTGTTCCTTGTAGAACCTTAGTTAATGAGCTAATTAGCTAATGTGCTGATTAGCTGATGAGGGTGAGCTTAACTTAAACGTTGGACTTCAAAATTAATTTTCCTATAAACTGATTTGTTATGAAAAAAGAAATGATTGAATCAAATCCAATTTTAAACTTTACGTTCAACTTTTCTTTATCAATAATAGATTATTGTGATGAATTAGATTCTACAAGAAAATATACCATTAGCAGGCAATTACTTAAATCAGGAACTTCTATTTTGGCAAATGCAATGGAAGCGCAAAATGCAGAAAGTAAGGCCGACTTTATCCATAAATTAAAAATTGCTGCAAAGGAAGCGGATGAAACACAATACTGGCTTCTTCCCTGCAGCATTTCTAATAAATATCCTGAATGCGATTCGTTGCTTTTGACTATTGAATCGGATCTAGAAAGTTCTTAATAAAATTTTACGTACAGCAAAAAAGAAAAATCCTATTACTTATTTCCTTACTTTCTTTATGTAGAAGAAGAAAAAGTAAAAAAAGATATTGAATATCTAAATAATTAAAAAACTGTCTTAGCCTCAATTAGCACATTAGCTAATTAGCTAATCAGCACATTAAAAATATGTTTAAAAAAATACTTATTGCAAACAGGGGAGAAATTGCCCTTAGAGTAATCAGAACCTGTAAAGAAATGGGCATCAAAACGGTTGCCGTTTATTCAACAGCTGACAAAGACAGCCTTCATGTAAAATTTGCTGATGAAGCGGTTTGTATTGGAAAACCAGCAAGCATTGACAGTTATTTGAATATTCCACACATTATGGCAGCAGTGGAAATCACCAATGCCGATGCCATTCATCCAGGTTATGGTTTTCTTGCAGAAAATGCAAAATTTGCGCAAATATGTATTGATCATGGAATAAAATTTATTGGACCAACTCCAAAAATGATCAATTCGATGGGCGATAAAATTACCGCCAAAGAAACCATGATTACAGCGGGTGTTCCAGTTGTGCCAGGTGTGGAAGGTTTATTAAAAGATGTAGATCATGCGAAGAAATCTGCAGCTGAAGTTGGTTACCCTGTGATACTAAAAGCAACTGCCGGTGGCGGGGGCAAAGGAATGCGGGTTGTTTGGGAAGAAAGAGATATGGAAAAAGCCTTTGAAACAGCAAAAACTGAAGCCGCCGCATCGTTTAAAAATGACGGTATTTACATGGAGAAATTTGTGGAAGAACCACGTCATATTGAGATTCAAATTGCCGGTGACCAATATGGAAATGTATGCCATCTCAGCGAGCGTGATTGTTCCATTCAGCGCCGCCATCAAAAGCTGGTAGAAGAATCTCCTTCACCATTTATGACGCCTGAATTGAGAGAGAGAATGGGGGAGGCTGCAATAAAAGCCGCTTCTGCAATAGATTACGAGAGTGTTGGTACCATTGAATTTCTGGTAGATAAAAACCGTAATTTCTATTTCATGGAAATGAATACGCGTATCCAGGTAGAACATTGTGTTACAGAAGAAGTAATCAATTATGATCTTATAAAAGAACAAATAAAAATTGCGGCAGGTGATAGAATTTCCGGAAGGAATTATTACCCTGAAATGCATGCGATTGAGTGCAGGATAAATGCGGAAGATCCCTACAATGATTTCCGTCCTTCACCAGGAAGAATTACCGTGCTTCATCAGCCCGGTGGACACGGTGTTCGGGTAGATAGTCACTGCTACGCAGGCTATGTGATTCCGCCTTATTACGATAGCATGATTGGTAAGTTAATTACCATGGCACAAACCAGGGATGAAGCAATCGATACCATGTATCGGGCATTGAGTGAATATGTAATTGAAGGAATTAAAACAACCATACCTTTTCATCTTCAACTGATGCAGAATGAAGATTTCAGAAAAGGAAATTTTACTACTAAATTTTTGGAAGGTTTTAAGATGAGTTGATTGTTCAAAAGCAATGAATTGAGCAGTAAAGGAAGAAATAATGCAGATTCGTATTTTCCGTCCTAATCAAATAAAATAGCAAATTTTCTGTTCATGCATGATAGAATACACCTGCTTTTATCTACTCGTGCAATTTTAAATCCATGATGTTTTGGTTTTTCAGCTACCACTGCAAATCGCTGGTTTTTAAAGATTATTTTGCAAATAAATTTTTTTCTTCATTAGACTTTTACAATCATTTTGCCAATATTTTTTCCTGAAAAAAGGCCGGTAAAAGATTCAGGTAATTTATCAAATCCCTTAATAACCGTTTCATGGTATTTGAGCGCCCCTGCCTTTATCCATTGTGATAATTGTTGAATCCCTTCGCTGAATTTACTTTTAAAATCACTAACCAAAAAGCCTTGCATTAATGCGCTTTTTCCGACCAATAATGGTCCTAATCGTGGACCAATAGGAGTTTCAGTGGCGTTGTATAAAGAAATTTGTCCGCATAAAACAATTCTTGCATAATAATTAATATTTAAAATAACTGCATCAGAAATTTTGCCGCCTACATTATCAAAATAAATATCTACATTTTCAGGACAAGCTTCTTTGATTGCCTCATTCAAAACAGGAGTTGTTTTATAATTGATTGCTTCATCGAAATGAAAATCATCTTTTAGCATTTTAATTTTCTCATCACTTCCGGCGATTGCTACTACCCGGCAATCTTTCAGCTTTGCAATTTGTCCGGCAATAATTCCGACTGCTCCTGCTGCGCCGGATACAACAACCGTTTCTCCCGGATTTGGTTTGCCAATATAGAGCAAGCCAAAAAAAGCAGTCAAACCTGGCATGCCTAAAATGCCCAAATAATAAGTTGCATCGGCTATGCTTGTATCAATTTTGACAATTGATTCAGTTTTTGTAACCGATTCTGTTGCCCACGGCAGAATCCCTCTTACCAACTCGCCTTCTTTATAGCTTGCAGATCTACTCTCTTTTATTTCTCCGATTGTGTTTCCATAAATTGGTTCATTTATCTGGAAAGGCCGTGCATACGATTTTGCATCATTCATTCTTCCACGCATATAAGGATCTACTGAAAAATATAACGATTTTATTAAAACTTCTTCATCATTCAAGACCGGTAATGTATAGCTTTCTTTGCGAAAATTTTGTTCGGTTGGAACTCCTTCAGGCCGGCTTGCCAAAACGATTTGTTGTGCATCCATCATTAAATAATTACAAGGAAAGGTTACAATATATATGCCTGATTCGAAAGCAAAGTTTGGAATACTTTATAGGTGTACAGGATAGTTTAAAAAAGTTTACATGTTTGAATCTACCAAAATATCTTTCTTTCGCTAAAAGGTTTTTCATATAAAAGGCAGGCGCTTCCTCCAGAATTTTTCTACTTTTTGAGGCAAATCATTCTCAATTATCCATCTGCTCAGGATCGACATCTATATTTTAATTAACTGTTCAACATTAAAGGAGAAGCAATTGAAATTTGGCAATGTGGTACAGTAATTGAATTGTGCAAAAAGACTAACTATAGGAACACGCTAATATTTTAAAATCGTAATTAATGGCTGAAACATCCGACTGGAAAGAATTGTCAGAACGCATGAAACTAATATTTGAAAAGCCGGAAAAAGAGCCGCCCTATGGCGAGCTTTATGAGGCTGTGCATGATCAGCCTCCTGCAAATATTGCCCTCATGATGGAAGATTTATCACCCGAGGAAGCAACTCACATATTTTCTGC
>JBQCFO010000209.1:0-16167 GCA_051959055.1 Ginsengibacter sp.
ACCGCTCCATGCCCCGTTTATCTGCTAATGCTTGTGCAAAAGCTTCTCCCAATGCAATACCTGTATCTTCAATAGTGTGGTGTTCATCAATGTGCAGATCGCCATTACAATGAATTTTCAAATCCATTCCCGAATGTTTTGCAACCTGTTCCAGCATGTGATCAAAAAATCCCAGCCCCGTTTTGATGTGCGATTTTCCACCTCCATCCAGATTAATTTCCACTTCTATTTTTGTTTCATTCGTATTTCTTTTATGAGAAAATTTTCTTGGAGGTAGTTTTAAAAAAGTATAAATCTGTTCCCATTTTTGAGTTTCAAGCGCAATTACTTTATTCAAATCCTCTTTTGAAACCGTAATCTCTCCAGTTCCTAATTCCTGGAAATTATTGATGAAGATCGCATGGCAGCCAAGGTTCCTGGCAAGTTCAACATCAGTAAGCCTATCGCCAATTACAAAGGAATTTTTAAGGTCATATTTCTCTTCTTCAAAATAATGTTTCAACATTCCCACACCTGGCTTGCGGGTATTTTTATTTTCATGAGGAAACGTTCTGTCAATCAAAACTTCAGAGAAAATAATTCCTTCATTTGCAAAAGTTTTGATGACGAAATTCTGAATTGGCCAGAAAGCATCTTCCGGAAAAGCATCAGTACCGAGCCCATCCTGGTTCGTTACCATCACCAGATCGTAATCCAGTTCATTTACGATTTTGATTAAATATTCGAACACATGCGGATAGAATTCCAGCTTTGAAAAAGCATCCAATTGGTTGGTTACTGGCGGCTCCATGATGATCGTGCCATCACGATCGATAAATAAAATTTTCTTAGGCATAATTTTTTAAAGCATTAATTAATTTTTGATTCTCTTCGTTAGTTCCTATTGTTATCCTGATACAATTTTCGCACAAGGGTTCTTTACTTCTGTTTCTGACAATAATTCTGTTCATCAATAAATACTGATATAAATTATCTGCGTCATCTACTTTCACCAAAATAAAATTGGCATCAGAAGAGTAAATAATTTGTATAAACTTAAATTGTTGCAATTCATCATGAACCCAATTTCTTTGTTGCACAATATTTCTGATCGTTTCATTTACCTGCTGAATATTCTCCAAAGCCTGTATGGCCAGTTGCTGGGAGGACTGATTAATATTATAAGGTGGCTTTACTTTATTCAGCAAATGAATAATTTTTTCTGAAGCAAAAGCAACGCCGAGCCTCAATCCTGCAAGCCCCCAAGCTTTTGAAAGCGTTTGCATCACAATCAGGTTTTCATATTCGGTAAGTTCCCGGATAAACGTTTTTTGCATTGAAAAGTTGATGTATGCTTCATCAACCATCACAATTCCAGGAAAATTATTCAACAACAATTCGATGTCCATTCTGTTCAGATCATTCCCGGTCGGATTGTTTGGCGAACAAATAAAAAGCAATTTAGTATGTTTATCAACTGCAGATAAAATTCCTTCCAGATTTAATTGAAAATCCTGTGTCAACGGTATCTCACGAATTTGCACATCATTAATATTTGCGCACACTTTATACATACCATAAGTAGGGGGGCAAATAATTACATTATCTTTTTTCGGTTCACAAAAAATCCGGAATGCCAAATCAATCACTTCATCGCTTCCATTTCCAACAAAAATATTTTGAGGAGGAACACCTTTTATTTTTGAAATTTGTTGTTTTAATTCCCATTGCAAGGGATCTGGATATCGATTAAAATTTTGTTCAAAAGGAGATCCATATGCATTCTCATTTGCATCCATAAAAACATCTGCATTGCCGCGATATTCACTACGTGCAGAAGAATATGGCTTTAATTTTTTTATATTATCTCTTACCAGTTTTTCTACATCAAATTTTTCCATCTTTAATTTTATTTAAACGAATACTTACAGCATTTTTATGTGCCGCCAAGCCTTCGGCAGCAGCCATGTTTTCTACTGCTTTTCCAATATTTTTTATTCCTTTTGGACTCAATTTCTGAAAGGTAATTTTCTTTACAAAACTATCCACAGAAACGCCGCTATACGTTTTAGCTAATCCATTTGTTGGCAATGAATGATTCGTTCCGGAAGCGTAATCGCCGGCGCTTTCAGGAGAAAAGTTTCCTATAAAAACACTTCCCGCATTTTGTACTTTTTCTGCAAGCTCGTCAGCTTTTTCAGAAGCAATGATTAAATGTTCGGGCGCATATTCATTTAAAAAATCAAATGCTTCGTCAGCATTTTCTATCACTATAAATCTTCTGTTCAAAAAACTTTTTTCAATAGTTTCTTTTCTTTCAAGCATTGGCAATTGCTGATGAATTTCGGAAATAACATTTTCAATTATTTGTTGGTTTACTGAAACTAAAACTACCTGGCTGTCGCTCCCATGTTCTGCCTGGCTCAACAGATCTGCAGCAACAAATTCAGGTAGGCAAGTTTCATCCGTATAAATCGCTACTTCACTGGGGCCCGCAAGCATGTCAATCGCTACACCATCAATATTTACCAGTTTTTTAGCACAGGTTACATATTGATTTCCGGGGCCGAAAATTTTATCTACTTTTTCTACCGTTTGTGTTCCGTAAGCCATTGCGGCAATCGCCTGTGCACCGCCTCCCTTATAAATATTTTCAATGCCCAAAATATTGGCAACAAACAACACGGTGTTATCTACATCACCATTTTTATTTGCAGGAGTCGTCACTAAAATATTTTTACAACCGGCTATCTGAGCCGGAATAGCAAGCATCAATAACGTAGAAAATAATGGTGCGCTTCCTCCGGGAATATACAAACCAACTTTCTCAACAGGGACACTTTTGCGCCAGCAAACAACGCCTGAAGATGTTTCTATTTTTTTTATTTTTTCAAACTGATGCTTGTGAAATTTTTCAATATTTTTTTTTGCAAGAAGAATTGCTTTCTTTAGATCTTTATCAATCTTCTTTGCTGATTCTGCAATTTCTTCATCTGTTACCCATAAAGATTCCGGAGCAAAACCATGAAACTTTGAAGAATAATTTTTAACGGCAACATCGCCTTCAGCCTTTACAGTATTGATTATTTCTAAAACAGTTTCTTCCAGATTTTTTGAATTTATCTGAGGCCGAGTCGTTAATTCAGGCCCGTCGGCGGGGGAAGGATTTATTATAATTTCATTCATGTTTATTCAATTTACACAAACCTATAAGGTTTTTAAAGCCTTACAGGTTTTTTTTTAACTCCTTACAGGTTTTTTACGAAATCATTTTTTCAATCGGCACCACTAAAATGCCTTGGGCTTCAAACACTTTTAATTTTTCAATCACCTGCCAGAAATCATTTTCATTTACTACACTTTGTATACTATTCCAGCCTTTTTCTGCAAGCGGAACAATGGTTGGGCTCTTCATTCCCGGCAATAAAGAACAAATATTTTTTAGTTGATGATCAGGTGCATTCATCATAATGTATTTATAATTTTTTGCAGCTTTTACCGCATCTATCCGAAGCAATAAATTATCCAAAATTTTCACATTTTCTTTATCCAGGTCTTTATTCGCAACAAGCGCCGCTTCTGAATTCAAAACCACTTCCACTTCCTTTAGATTGTTGGTAAAAAGAGTGCTGCCGCTGCTCACCAAATCACAGATAGCATCTGCCAAACCGATACCGGGCGCTATTTCGACTGATCCGCTGATTTCATGAATTTCTGCCTTCAGATTATTTTCATCCAAAAACTTTTGCAACAAAACTGTATAAGATGTTGCAATTTTTAAACCATTCAAATCTTTTACACCGGAATAATTCAAACTTTTTGGAACAGCAATACTGAGCCTGCATCTTCCAAAGCCAAGTTTCCGAACGATTTGTATATCTTTATTTTTTTCGAAGAAAACATTTTCTCCAACAATTCCAATATCTGCCACACCATCACAAACATATTGTGGAATATCATCGTCACGAAGGAAATAAGCTTCGGCAGGAAAATTAAAAGCCTGCACTTTCAATTGCCTGTTTCCATTGTTTAATTCTATGCCACATTCTTTTAAAAGTTGTAAAGATTGTTCGTATAATCTTCCGGATTTCTGAATCGCAATTTTTAGCATCACTCTTTTTTTAAAATAAAAAAGGCTCACTTTTCAGTAAGCCTTTTATGAGAATATATTTTTACATACAAATCAATACAGCTTACCCTTTGGTAAAAAATGATGATGATGTATGTGAAGAATTTGTTTCATTGAGGTGCAAAGTAAACGATGAAAATTTATTTGAACAAAAAAAGTTTTTTTTGATTTAAAAAGCCGATTTTATTTATGAAAAATATACTCTTCAACAAACGAAGAAATAAAACGAATTTCTATTTTTATATTAATAGCACTGTTATTAAAAAACCATTCTCTTAAACCTTATTTTTACAGAAATTAAACCCGATGAAACAATTGTTATTTTATAGTTTATCTACGATTTTATTCCTGGGCTGTAGTGCGCAAAGTGATCAATCTTTTGTAAAACAAAAAAATGACAACACGCTTTTGTGGGAAATAAGCGGCAATGGGTTAAAGAAACCGAGCTTTCTTTTTGGTACCTTTCATTTGTTGTGCAAAGACGATATTCATTTCAGTGACCAGTTGAAAAAGGCAATGAAATCAGTTGATGAAGTGTATATGGAGCTAAAACTGGATGCTCCATCTACTATGCTTAGCGGCATGATGTATATGAATATGAAAAATGGTAAAACGCTTGAAAGCCTTTACACGCCTGATGAATATAAAAGGCTGGAAAGTTATTTTTCCGATACTTTAAAGATGCCGATGTTGTTATTTCAAAAAGCTAAACCGTATTTCCTTGTTGCCTTACTTTATCCCCGCATGATGAATTGCAGCAATCCTTCCGGGGTGGAAGAAGAACTGATGAAGATTGCGAAAGATGATAAAAAGGAAATCCATGGCCTTGAAACAATTCAATTCCAGGCAAGTGTTTTTGATAGCATCCCTTATGAATGGCAGGCAAAGGAATTATTAAAAAATATAGACAGCTTTTCTGTTTATAAAAATGAATTTGAAACGATGCTTGATTTTTATAAAAATCAGGAAATGGATTCTTTAAAAACGATGCTCGGAAAAAGTGAATTTGGTTCTGATAAATACGATGATCTTTTATTAAAAAACAGGAATAAAAACTGGGTAAAGCAATTGAAACAAATCATGAAAAATAAAAGCGTTTTTGTGGCCGTAGGGGCGGGCCACCTGGTAGGAGATGCGGGATTGATAAGCCTTTTGGAGAAGGCAGGGTATAAAGTAGTGTCGTTGGAGAATAGATAGGATTGAGGGTTCGAAGTCGGGGGCTGGAGGTTGAAAGTTTAGAGTTTGAAGTAGATTTTTAATATTAAAATTGATGAAGAAACTGCTATTGATTACTACTGTTTTATTAGTTTGTATTTCCGCTGCTGCACAACCGGATGTCGATGTAAAATTTGATACGCCGGCTGCTTATTTTACTCAATCTATTCCTCTGGGCAATGGACGGCTGGGTGCGATGGTTTTTGGAAATCCAAATCATGAAAGAATTGTGTTGAATGAGAAGAGCATATGGTCTGGTGGTGTACAGGATCCCAATAAACCGGATGCTTATAAATATTTGCCCAGGATTCAAAAACTATTGCAGCAGGGACATAATAAAGAAGCACAGGAACTGTTGCAGCAGCATTTTGTTTGTGCAGGCAAAGGTTCCGGGTATGGAGCTGGAGCGGATGTAAAATTTGGTTGCTATCAAATTTTATCTGATGCATTTATTAGCTGGCATGATACAGTTTCCGTTGTTTCTGATTATAAAAGAACGCTACAGATTGATAAGGCAATAGCCACCACAGAATGGAAAAGAAACGGGATAAAATACAAAGAAGAGGTTTGGGTAAGTGCACCCGAACAAGTAATAGTCATTCGTCTCACAGCCGATAAAAATCAGGCGTTGAATTTTGATTTTAATTTGAACAGGAAACAGGATGCCATTTTTTCTTCTTCGAAAAATAGCATCACCATGCAGGGGCAATTAAATGGTGGTAATGGAGATCCGGGAATTAAATTTGCCGCTTTTGCAAAAGCAATTGCACCAAATGGAAAAGTTACCGCTATAAAAAATGCATTAAGGATTGACGGCGATAAAGCCTGTACAATTATTATTGGGGCAGGCACTGATATGAATTGGCCCAATGTAGAAGTGCGCGGTGCTAATCCATTGCCTGTTTCACAAAAACAGGTGAATGTTGCGGCGGCTATTTCTTCGGGTAAATTGCTTCAAAATCACCTCAAAGATTTTCAATTTTTTTTAATCGCTGCACTTTAAAATTTAGTTCCACGGAAAATGATTCTATTCAAAAAATGAGTACCGCTCAGCGTTTGATCCGGTATGCAAATGGCAACAGCGATCCAGCTTTACCTGCTTTGTATTTTAACTTTGGACGGTATCTTTTAATTTCCAGTTCCCGTTCCGGGGGCGTTCCTGCTAATCTGCAGGGATTATGGGCAGAGGAATATCAGACTCCGTGGAACGGCGATTATCATTTGAACATAAATGTGGAGATGAATTACTGGCCTGCCGAAATTACCAACCTCGCCGATTGTCATTTGCCCCTTCTCAATTTTACAAAACAATTGGTAAAACCGGGCGAAAAAACAGCAAAGGCTTATTATAATTCTAATGGTTGGGTCGCTCACGTCATCAGCAATCCATGGAAGTTTACAGCACCGGGAGAAGGCGCCAGTTGGGGCTCCACACTTACCGGAGGGGCATGGCTGTGTGAGCACCTGTGGCAGCATTATATTTTTAATCCTGATAAAAAATACCTTGCAGAAATTTACCCGGTTTTGAAAGGCGCTGCACTGTTTTATACCAGCATTTTAATAGAAGATCCACAAACGAAATGGCTGGTAACGGCTCCATCCAATTCGCCTGAAAATTCTTATAAAACCGATAATGGATTTGTGGGACAAATTTGTATGGGGCCTACTATGGATATGCAAATCGGGCGTGAACTTTTGACCAATACAATTGCCGCTGCCCAGATACTAAAAGTGGATCAGTCGTGGATAGGTTCTTTGCAAAAAATAAAAGATCGTCTCGCTCCCAATCAGATTAGTAAAAAATATGGTGGCATACAGGAGTGGTTGCGTGATTATGATGAAACAGAGCCACATCACCGGCATGTGTCTCAATTGTATGGGCTGTATCCTTATGATGAAATTAATGCAGCAACACCGTTATTGCAGGATGCTGCCCACAAAACTTTGGAACGGAGAGGTGATGAAGGCACAGGCTGGTCACGCGCCTGGAAAATTAATTTCTGGGCCAGGTTGAGTGATGGGAATCATTGTTTAAAAATACTCAAAGGCTTGCTCGATCCGGCTTTTGATGCAAATGATTTTTCCATAAATAAAGGAGCGGGTACATATCCCAATCTATTTTGCGCCCATCCACCTTTTCAGATAGATGGAAATTTTGGTGGCACTGCAGGCATCGCAGAGATGCTTTTGCAAAGCAGTGGATCAAACAATGCCATCCGTTTTCTTCCAGCCCTTCCAAACGATAAAGACTGGTCATCAGGCAAACTAACGGGCATGTGTACACGAAACGGATTTGAAGTAAGTTTTGAATGGAAGAATGGTAAAGTAACGTATGCAAGGATTCTTTCCAAATCCGGTGCTGTTTGTTATCTCCAGTTGCCAGACGGCCTGAAGGCATATGATATAAATGGGAAAAAAATCCCTATTATTTCAGATGAAAATAACCTGGTAAAATTCCAAAGTACAAAGGGGGGCGAGATAGTGGTGAGGTAAGCAGAAAACGATTCCTTATTGTCTGTCGCAAAGAGTTTTTTCTTCAGAAGCACAGCGCTGCGGAGATTGCTTTAAAACAATTTTCATAAAATAGTTTTTGTTGCTTTAGTGTGTGTAATGAATTTGTAACCCAAAAGAGAAAGATTTATTAATTCATGCCATCAAAAAAGTTTCCCGATAGATAAAGAATAGTTTTGGAAAAAAATCAAAATGAAGAAAATTTTCTTTTTGCCAATGCTTATTTTTATTTCAACTGTTGTATTCGCACAGGAAAATTCAATTGCCCGATGGGCCAAAAATAAAATATCCATTGATGGGAATGCAGCAGATTGGAATCCGCCCTTGAAACATTATGACAATGAAACCAACTTGTTTTTTGATGTTCAGAATGACAGCAATAACCTTTATTTATGTTTCCAGGCAAAGGATGAAATCACTAAAGAAAAGATCGTGCGATCCGGAATGAAAATAATACTAACTGATAAAATGAATGGTAAACATAAATCCTCAATCAACTTTCCATTAGGATTTAAACATTCTTCAAAACCACATCAGGAGAACCAAACACAAGAAAACTCTCCGGGCCACAAAATTTTTGCTGATCCTGATTCGATGGAAGTAAAAGGTTTTACTGATGAGAATGGATTAATACCTGCAAATGATGTTTCTGGTATTCATGCTGCTATTGGTCGGGATTCCTCAAATACACTTACCTACGAATTGGCCATTCCGTTTAAAGAAATGTTTGGAAAAGATTATACCGAAAAAGATTGCGCAAAAGATATCTCATTAAATGTAATTATCAATGCTATGCCAGGTGGTTCACAAAATCGCGGAGATTATTCCAATATGGGTGGCCATGGTGGCAGAATGGGTGGGGGTTATGGTGGAATGCATGGCTCACATGGAACAGGTCATGTGCAAAATGAAATAAGTGATGCAAATTCACAAACCGGTTCTGACAGAACTGCCGGGTTTCAGAAAGCAGAATTAAAAGAAAAATTTCAATTAGCCCTGCCGCAATAACGTTATTTTCCTTTTTACACTTCTTTAATAGTGATGGGATTGATTAATAAATTGCAGGTTCAGAATAAAACTTTTATCCTTAAATTTGTGAATAACGATTAGCTTTTTTGTAATGAAAATGAAGTTCAAATCATATTTGGCAAAACCTTTTGCCATCTATATATATAAGCAAATAAAAAAATCCATGCTAACGGCTGTTGCAGATCAGAACAGCATTTTCAATACGTTGATCAAAACGGGAATGAAAACGGAATTTGGAAAAGAACATGCTTTTGATAAAATAAAAACTCATGATGATTATGTGAAGCGGGTTCCCATTCGGGAGTATGAGGATTTTAAAGTTTATATAGAAAAATTAAAAGAAGGAAAACAAAATATTTTATGGAAAGGGTTTCCGATTTATTTTGCAAAAACCAGCGGCACTACCAGCGGTATAAAATATATTCCCATCACAAAAGATTCTATTTCCAATCATATTGACAGTGCGCGAAATGCATTATTATGCTATATGGCGCAAACCGGAAAATCGCAATTTGCTGATGGAAAAATGATTTTTCTGAGTGGTTCTCCTGAACTTGAAAGGGTAGGAGGAATTCCGACCGGCAGGTTGAGCGGAATCGTGAATCATCATGTTCCGCGCTATTTACGTTCCAATCAATTACCTTCTTTTGAAACAAATTGTATAGAAGACTGGGAAGAAAAGTTATCAAAAATTGTAGAAGAAACTGTGTCCGAAAGAATGACGCTCATCAGTGGCATTCCACCATGGATTCAAATGTATTTTGATGAACTGGAAAAGAAAACAGGTAAAAAAATTAAAGATATTTTTCCTGAATTTAGCGTGATGGTTCAGGGCGGTGTCAATTTTGAACCCTATAAATCAAAACTTTTTGAAAGTATCGGAAAGAAGATTGACACAATAGAATTATATCCCGCAAGTGAAGGATTTTTTGCCTTTCAAGATAGCCAGGATGCAGAAGGATTATTATTGAATACGAACAGTGGCATATTTTATGAATTTGTGCCTGTAGAACAAATTACAAAAGAAGATCCGTCACGCCTTACTTTAAAAGATGTGCAGCTTAATAAAAATTATGTGCTGATCATTAGCAGCAACGCGGGTTTGTGGGCATACAACATGGGCGACACTGTAAAGTTTGTTTCATTAAATCCTTACCGGATAGTGGTAACAGGAAGAGTGAAACATTTTATCTCCGCCTTTGGCGAGCATGTGATTGGAGAAGAAGTGGAAGAAGCTTTATTAAAGGCAGCAGAATCGGAAAATATTCAGATTACTGAGTTTACTGTAGCTCCGAATATTTCCACCACCGGTGAAAAAAGTTTCCATGAATGGTTTATTGAATTTGAAAATATTCCAAAAAACCTGGATCGCTTTGCCCAAAAAATTGACCGGAATTTAAGAAAGAAAAATATTTACTATGATGACCTCATTAAAGGAAATATTTTGCAACCTCTAAAAATTCAGGTCGTCGAAAAAAACGGCTTTATCAATTATATGAAAAGCGTTGGGAAACTTGGTGGCCAAAATAAAGTACCAAGATTAAGCAATGACCGTAAACTTGCATCTGCCTTGCAAAACTGGGTGAAACAAATTCCGGTATCTTTTTAATGTTGCTTTTTTTATATTTAATTTAAAAAGCATTCCTTCTTTTTCTCGTTCTATGCTCCGGTAAGATTTTCTTCGATTCCCGGATTCACCTGCAATCACATTTTTACAAAAGTTTCTCATTTCGGTAAGTAAAAGCCTTACATCTGTCTTACCTTTGCGCCCTCAAAAGTTGGTTATTATTTTTAAACATAAAATTTAGAATTATGATGAATTTAGTTGGTAAACAAGCGCCAAAGATTTCCAGCGGCGCAGTAATAAATGGAGAAGAAATTGTAGAAAATTTCGACCTTGATCAATATATCGGAAAGAAGAATGTGATTCTTTTCTTTTATCCTAAGGATTTTACATTTGTGTGCCCTACAGAAATACATGCATTCCAGGAAAAACTGGAAGAGTTTGAAAAAAGAGATACTATCGTGATCGGTTGCTCTACAGATACTGAAGAAACACATCTGGCATGGCTTACTACACCAAAAGACAACGGGGGCATTGAAGGAGTAACGTATCCGCTAATTGCAGATGCATCCAAAATTGTTTCATTAAATTATGGAGTATTGGGTGGCAAATATCATTTTGACCGTGAAAATTATACCTGGTCTTTTGAAGGAATTCCGGTTGCTTACCGTGGTACTTTTTTGATAGACAAAGAAGGAATTGTAAGACACGCTTCTATAAACGATTTGCCGCTTGGAAGAAATATTGATGAATACATGCGTTTGATAGATGCACAAATTCATGTAGAAAAATATGGAGAAGTTTGTCCTGCAAATTGGGAAGAAGGTGAAGAAGCCATGGTGGCCACCAAAGAAGGAGTTTCCAATTACCTGAGTCAGGCAAGCGTTCACAATTAATAAATTTTAAAAGCAAAAAAATCATGTTCATAGAATTACAGGAAGATAATTTGCAGGAAGTTTTGGATAATAATTCAGAAGTGATTGTCCAATATTCTGCTGGCTGGTGTGGCAACTGCAGGCTGATGAAACCAAAGTTTAAAAGGCTTTCTACTGAAAATGAAGGCGTTACTTTTGTAATCGCTGATGCAGAAAAATACCCGGCAAGCCGCCAGTTTGCCAGTGTAAAAAATCTTCCAACTTTTGCGATTTTTAAAAATGGCACATTCATAAACCAGGTTCAAACAAACAAAGAAGAACCTTTAAAAAATCTGATTAATGAAATTACCGGTAATTAAACAAATACAGAGATCTTCATCCGCAGAAGAAATTGAAACAGCGATAAAAGTATTAGAAGCCACTTCAGAAGCGGCAACTTTGAAAGAAGAAGATCTGAATGTAATAGGAGAGTTGATATCTAATATGTGTGGCGCACTGGAAGTGAATCAGTTGATAGCAAGCGGCCTTTCAGAAAAAGATGCATTGAATACTTTTATGAAAAAAGTGATGAGCTCTATTGACATATAATTCGAATTTTAATAAATAGAAAATCGTCTTATTTATCTGTTTATTGTAACAGTTCTTAATTTTTACTTTATAAAATGTCATGAGATTTTAACTTGGTTAAAAAATAAAAATTCCAGGTGATTGTTTGCTACAAACAAACAAATACCTGGAATTTCTATTTTCCCTTTTGAATCGCAAAAATGCAAATTGGTGTAATCCATTAATCTGTAAAATCAGCGATATTTTTTCTATAAATTTCCCCCATTACTTTTTGGGCTAAAATATAAGGCGTAAGTTTGCACGACCTCACGGATTTTTTTGTTTCATTTCCCTTTCCGCGGTCACTTTTTACATATCGTTCAGCACAACAATGTTTTATCTTGTTTTGATGGGCGTTTTATTTTTTAATAAACATTACAAATGGCTAAATACATTTTCGTTACGGGCGGCGTAAGTTCTTCATTAGGCAAAGGAATTATTGCTGCTTCCCTCGCAAAGCTGGTGCAGGCAAGAGGACTGCGTGTTACAATTCAAAAATTTGATCCTTATATTAATGTGGATCCGGGAACATTAAATCCGTATGAACATGGAGAATGTTTTGTGACGGAAGACGGTGCAGAAACTGATCTTGACCTCGGCCATTATGAACGCTTTTTGAATATAAATACAAGCCAGGCCAATAATGTAACCACCGGACGCATTTATCAAACAGTGATAAACAGGGAAAGAGAGGGTGATTATTTGGGCAAAACGGTTCAGGTAGTTCCACATATTACGGATGAAATTAAGCGCAGAATGATGCTGCTGGGTGAAAAAAATGAATACGATATTATTTTAACAGAAATTGGTGGAACTGTTGGCGATATTGAAAGTCTTCCGTTTGTAGAAGCAGTAAGACAAATTCAATGGGAATTGCCTGTCGAAGATTGCCTTGTAGTACACCTTACCTTAATTCCTTATCTGAAAGCTGCAAAAGAATTAAAAACAAAACCTACACAACATAGTGTAAAATTGATGAGTGAAAATGGCGTCCATCCTGACATATTGGTTTGTCGTACAGAACGCCCGCTTACGGAAGATTTGAAAAGGAAAATTGCGCTTTTCTGTAATGTAAAAGTGGATTCAGTAATCGAAGCCGCGGATGCTTCAACAATTTATGAAGTTCCGATTGCCATGCTTCGGGAAAAACTGGATTTAATTGTTTTGAAAAAATTAAACATCATCAATTATAAAGAACCGGAATTGCATAAATGGCGGGAGTTTCTGGATAAAGTAAAACATCCGGGAAATAAAGTAACCATTGGACTTATTGGAAAATATATCGAATTACAGGATGCGTATAAATCCATTCTGGAATCTTTTATTCATGCCGGAGCAATGAATGATTGTAAAGTACAGGTGGTAAATGTTCATAGTGAATATATAGATGAAGAAAATGTAAATGAAAAATTATTGGGGCTTGATGGTTTATTAGTAGCTCCTGGCTTTGGTTTCAGAGGTGTAGAAGGAAAAATAATTGCGGTCAAATTTGCGCGTGAAAACAATTTGCCATTTTTTGGAATTTGCCTGGGGATGCAAATGGCTGCTATTGAATTTGCACGAAATGTATTGGGAATAAAAGACGCAGATTCTACCGAAATGAATCCTGATACGCCGGAACCTGTAATAGATATGATGGAAGAACAGAAAAAAATTACCATGAAGGGTGGCACCATGCGTTTGGGGTCTTACCCGTGTGTAATTAAAGAAAATTCACTGGCTTATTCTATTTATGGAAAAACCGAAATTCATGAACGTCACCGCCATCGCTGGGAATTTAATAATAAATATTTGAGACAATTTGAAGAGGCTGGAATGGTCGCCAGCGGTATAAATCCACAAAGCGGCCTGGTGGAAATCATGGAATTGACCCATCATCCATTTTTTATTGGAGTACAATTTCATCCGGAATTAAAAAGCACGGTTGAAAACCCTCAACCGGTATTTGTTCATTTTATAAAGGCAGCAAAAGAGTTCAGTAAAATCAATTTGGTGAAAAATGAAATAGCGAAGGTTGAAGGTTAAGCTTTGAAAGGGCGATATATTTTAGTATAGGGTAACACCCTATGATTCAATATCTGTTTTTATCATTTGTTTTACAAAATCCATTAAACCAAATCCATCAAATAATATCTATAAATGTATCTTTAACGCCTAAAATATACTGATGAAAATATTATACTTCTGTTTTCTTATGATTTGTAGTTCTGCTGTTTTTGCTCAAAATAATTCTTTAGGAAAAAGCGATGCTGCTGCGAAAGCGATTCTGGATAATGTAAGCGCAAAGTTTATAACCTATAAATCTGTAGAAGCAAATTTTACTTTGAGCATTACCGATGCAAATGGAAAGGTAGAAGGAACAAAGAAAGGAGTTGTTTATATGAATGGTTCAAAATACAGGGTTAATATTTCAGGGCAGGAAATTTACAGTGATGGAAATAATATCTGGACTTACGATAAATCAGCCAATGAAGTGCAGATCACCAAATTTGACCCTTCATCAAATACGATTACACCCCAAAAAATGTTTACTAATTTTTATGATAAAGATTTTTTGTACAAATTGAATGGAGAAACGAAAGAAGGCAAAAAGACAATTCAGCAAATTGAATTGACGCCCGTGGATAAAACAAAAACTTTTTTTAAAGTATTGGTAGACATAGATAAGGTATCAAAAAATATTGTTTCTACTAAAGTTTTTGAAAAAAATGGCAACCGGTATATTTATACAATTACTGCAATAAAAACAAATTCCACTCTACCCGATTCATTATTTGTTTTTGATGCTAAGAAATATCCGAATGTGGAAGTTGTGGATTTGAGATAATTTATTTTCATTTTGTTTTAAATTAAAGAGGCTGTCTCAAAAGTCCGAGGCCGCCTCTTTTTATTCGGGTAGGGGATGGAATCGGCTTGCATTTATGCGATTCTCACGGCCTTCATTTTACTTCTGAGACATCCTCTTTTTTTTTATTCCTGCCACCTAAAAGAATCAATTTGCAATCCTGCTAAATGGATGACTCTGTCGATTACTGTGGAAACCGCTTCATCAATTGTTTTTGGTTTACTATAAAAAGAAGGTGAGGCAGGGCAAATAATTCCTCCTGTGCGTGTAATAGTTTCCATGTTTTCTAAATGTATGAGATTATAAGGAGTTTCCCGAACCACACAAATTAATTTTCTTCTTTCTTTTAACACAACATCCGCCGCTCTGCAAATCAGATCATCAGAAATTCCGGAAGCTATTCGCGCTACAGTTCCCATGCTGCATGGAGCGATGATCATGATATTATAATTCGCTGAACCAGATGCGAAAGGGGCCATAAAATCTTTTTTATCATAATATTTTGCCGGATAATTCTCATAGGTATTATCTCCTATTTCTGTTTGCCATACTATTTTGGCATTATCTGTGATTACGATACCTATATCTGACCATTGAGATTTCATTAAAAAAAGCTTATCTAATAAGTTTTTTGCATAAATGGAACCACTGGCACCAGAAACAGCTACAATTATTTTGTTCATGAGAAAATTTAAGCGTAAAAAATTTTTTTACAAAAAAATGAAATAAAATCTGCAATTGCACGTTTACTATTTATGGAAAAAAAAGGGCTTCTGATTTTAATTCCGATTTTATGTCTTTTTTCTTTCTCCAAAGTTAAACCAACTGAAAAAGAAAAAATAAATTGGTTGACTGTTGAAGAATTAAATGTGAAAATGAAAAGTGAAGCTAAACCGGTAATCATTGACCTTTATACCAATTGGTGTTATTGGTGTAAAGTAATGGATAAAAAAACATATAGTAACCCAAAAGTAATTTCATACATCAATGAACGTTTCTACGCGGTGAAAGTAAATGCAGAAACAAAAGATGCGGTACAATGGGATAATAAAAAATACGATTATAATAGCAGGGATAAAGTAAACGATTTTGCTTTATATCTTACACAAGGACAATTGGAATTTCCCAATACGGTAATTTTTCCGGATATACAAAAAACACCTGCAGCGGTTCCTGGTTTTATGGAACCAAAAGAAATAGAAATTATTCTAAAGTATTTTGGAGAAGAAGCTTATAAAAAACAGAATTTTAATCAATATTCTGCCAATTTTAAATCAACATGGTGAAAACCATTAAAAATATTAAAAGCTACGTGAGTAGTTTAAACTCGGTTTTTCATAGGATATTGGATTATAACAGGGGTGGATTTCCATCCGGCCCCTTTTTTTTAATTCTTTAAAAAATAATTAAACCA
>JBQCFO010000210.1:0-6054 GCA_051959055.1 Ginsengibacter sp.
TTTCTTTGGATTCGTACTTTCCTATATTAAACGAAGGCGTTCCTCTTCCACCTACGGCATTTCTTCCGTCAATGTTTTGCGTATATCCGTCCTGCCTTACAAATCCGCTTAGCTGCAATCCTGGGAATATCGTATAAATTAGTCCTACATTTCCAAAAAAACGATCACGCGAATCATGTGAAGGATTTTCATAAGCATCAAAATAAGGATTATTCCAGTCAATTGGAATCATATCTTCATAAATTCCTTCCTCATTCGGATCGTTTAAATTCCAGTGATAATAAGTACCATCAGGATATTTATACTGCTTCAATTTATTCATATCCAGATTGCGCTCAAACCACTGGTAGAAATTACGTGAACCGGTAGTCTGATATCCTTGTGAAGGCCTCTGTGCCTTATTATTGGCGAAATTTAAATCAGTTGATAATACCAAATTGGCAGCAACATTTAAAGAACCGCTAAAACTTAAATTATTTCTTTTTAAAAAAGTATTTGGTTCTATTCCTGTCTTATCAGTATGATTAAAAGAAAGACGGAAAGAAGTATTCTCACCTCCTCCTGCAAATGAAATATTGTTATCGAATGTATTTCCGGTTACAAAATAATCCTTAATGTTATCAGGATGAGGAACAAAAGGAGTTAACTTTCCAAAATCCGGATCTGCAGGATAAAAACTATATTGTTGCCTTACTGGAGTTCCGTCCATTTTTGGGCCCCAACTTTCATCCCAGCTTCCATCCACATATTTTGTTTCAACTCCGTTAATGTCTATAGTAGGAAAATTAAGACTGGAGCCCGCACCATAAATATTTTGTAATGGCAAAAAATTACCAGCTTTGTCAATAGTATAACCAGAGTTAAATGTTACAGTTGGCTTTTTATTTTTACTACCTTTTTTGGTAGTAATCAGAATAACGCCAAATTGGCCTCGCAGGCCGTAAAGCGCAGAGGCAGCCGGCCCTTTTAATACATTCACACTTTCAATGTCTTCGGGATTTATATCCTGCGCCAGGTTCCCATAATCACGCCCACCTTTAGCCGCATAATTACTATTGGAGATGGGAGTATTATCTACTATTATAAGAGGTTCCCCGCTTCCTGTTACAGAATTTACACCACGTATTTGTATTTTTTGAGTACCCCCCATACTCGCCGCTGAAGAACCGGAAATTTGCACTCCGGCGACTTTACCAGCCAGCGAACCCAATACATTCTGATCATTGGCGACCGTCAGATTCTCACCTTTAACTTCCTGTGTTGCATATCCCAGCGATCTTTCTTTACGGGTAATGCCTAAGGCGGTTACTACAACTTCAGAAAGCTGCCCGGCACTTTTTAATTTTACTTCATAATGAGATGCGCTTCCTGGCTTAATCTCCTGTTCAATGTAATTCACTGAAGAAATTACAATTACCGGATTCCTGCCCGTTACTACAATAGTAAAATCGCCATCATCATTTGCAGTTACCGCATTGGTTTTATTTCCCTTGTGCTGTATTGTCGCCAATGGAACCGGAATACCATCTTCATTAGTTACAGTTCCAGTTAAAGTTCGCGTTTGCGAAAAAGCGGCGAAGGGAATTGAAAACAAAATGAGCACCCAGAGAGAGAAAATTTTTTTTTCATAAACAACTTTTAAAAATTTTAATTATACAGATTTTATAATCGTAATAATAATGTCATTACTCAATTCCTTTTCTTTTAAATGACAATAAATTGACGAATGTAAATTAAAATACTTTTTTAATCTAACAATAGTTTAACACAGATTTTTTACGAAATGGTTTTTATAAGTTTGAGAGATAAATTTGGAAATTTGTGATGGCCTGTTTTTCAAACAGTTTCAAATGTTGGAAAGGGGTAGCCCGAAATCAAATATCATATTAATTACCTTGTTGAAGCCAAGCAAAAACATACTATCAACTACAACAATTAAACTTGCATCAAGTACAAACTGATGTTGCTAACAATGAGAAAGTAATTACATTCAACATCACTTTCTTTTCAAACTCAGATAATCAATATAATATACCACTTTCACGCTTACATCGTTAGAATGGGGGCTGTTAAACGCCTTGTAGAAGTTTTTAAAATAGGTGTGGTAGTGTGTTTCATCCAGGTAAACGTCTACACCTAAGGCGTTTTTCCAGGATAAAGTAATGCGGCTTCCGGATAAGAAATCCCAGGTATAAAACATATCTACATTAAAGGTGTTGAAATTAAAATCATGGCCTGCAGAAAACGCTCTGTCTGCCCAGTAGCCATCTGCCTTTACATCATAAAAATGATGATAAACCACATTGCTCCAGTAATGACGCAAACGGATGTTGATGTTCATTAAAGCATTGATGCCATAAGCGGCACCAATAATAGAATAGTCGGTTTTTACCGTTCTTTGCCCCAGGATTGGCGCTCCGCTAAGTGCATCCCGATAGGCATAGCCATAATTAGCTCCATCATTGTCTAAATGCCCTTCTGCATTCATCTGAAAACGTTCATTAAATTTGTAAGTGGCGCCGAGTGTAAAGCCATAATAAGCAGGATCCGGCAAAGAAGTAATGCCGCTTTCAGCAGTATAATCAAAATATAATTTTTTACGCGTATCTGTGCTTCCGCTAATATTTAGAAAATATTGAACAGGCCTTTTCAAAACAGCTCCCGGCGTACGCAATTCAAAATAATCATTAGACCAAAAAGGTGTAACCTGGAAAGTACCTAAGAGATTCGAAAAGTCTTTCATTAACAAAAACGCTGTAGAATTGATGGCAAAATTTTGCCACAAAAATGGTTTATATAAATATTGATTGGTAGCACCAATGGTATAACGCTGGTTCAGAAAATGCCGGGTCGGTTTGTAAATCACAGAACTAAGATTGCCGGTATAAGTAAACTGGTTGTTATTTTGTAAAAAACCAAGATCATTTGGATCATAGGTATCAGACATGGCGCCTACGTTGAAAAGATATTGCAATGTCCCACTCACTTTCTGAAAACGCGCATCTGCTTTATAACCATCGTAATTTCCATTTTTGCCCCATATCGTACTATAAATTCCGTCTATAAATAAATAATGCCTGTTTTTTTTATCAAACAAAGAAAGATCCAGGGCACTTACATTCGCATTGCGGCTGTTAGCATTGCGCAGTACATTCGTATTGGTAAAAGTAACAGAAGAACGGTTTTTCAAGGCCTGATCCAGTACAATGATATTGTAATTGGTAAGAGGTTCGGTTTGAATTTTAATAGATGAATCATTTGACTTATCATGTATTTCCGCATTCATTTGGGAAGTGACTGCATTAAATACACCAATACCCAGTTTGCCTTTGGTTCGCCCAGAAAGTTTGGTACCGTTTATTAACCGGGTAATTCCCGGGTTTTTAATGATTTCATAATTTGGTTTAGAAGCCGCCATTGCCAATACATTGTAAGAACCGGCCGGCGCATCGCCAACTCTTCTTGAATAAAAGATTCCGGCTTTATTAAATAGTTCTGTTCCTTCAGTAAAAAAAGGACGAAAGTCTTCAAATTTTATATCAAACGGGCTGAGGTTCAAGACAATATTGTCAGACTGCACCTGTGCAAAATCAGGAATTAAAGTAACATCAAGTGTAAAACTTTCATTGATACCATATTTTACATCCATGCCGCCGCTCTTCAAAAAGTCGGTAACTTTTTTATTTGCAACAGGAGAAACATTCACACCACCTGAAATATAAGGAAGAAAAGACAATCTTACCGGTGGCGTTATATTTTCAAGCCCTTCCCATTGCCCCCATTTATTCATGATCCCATCTATTTTCGGATCATCTGCGCTCCAGGTAGAAATTTCATTATTCACCCTTCTGAACCGGGTAAATTGAATCCCCCAGGTTTGTAAAGACCTTTTTGAAAAACGAATGGCGCTGAAAGGAATTTTTATTTCTGCTATCCAGCCATCTTTTCTGATACTTACTTTGCTTTCCCACACTGCATTCCATGTATTATCCTCTATAGAAGATATCCTCACATCCTCCTGTACACCTGCTGCCGATAATTTAAAAGTAAATGCATTCTGCTTGTCGTTATAAGTATCTATTCCGATACTGAAAACATCCACATCTTTTCCGTCTATATCATCCCGCTCGGTTAAGTGCCGTTTTATTTTTCCGGGATCATCATACAAGTAAGCGAGTACATATACAGCAGTATTGTCGTACACTATTTTTACTTCCGTTTTCCGGGAAGCACTTTTTCCATACACAGGTGTAGAAGTTACAAAGTCAGAAACTGACGGAATGTTATTCCACGCTTCGTCATCGGGATTGCCATCAATTTTGATAAATTGATTAATTTTAATTGCAGGGATTGATTTTGTTTGACTGAATGCAGCTAAGTTTAAAATTAGCAGTGATATGGTAGCTAAAATATATTTCCTCATTGGGTTAGTTGACTAACAAAGATAATTTTTTCGTATGAATAAAAAATTAACTCAAGAATTTATTGATTAAAATCAACAACTAATCCGTTTCTCCTCTTCTTTTCATTTCCTTTTTTATTAATGACAGTTCCCTGCCGGTTTGCCCGCTTACTGAAGAATTTTCCTGCGCACGGCGCATCAAATAAGGAATGACATCTTTTATCGGTCCAAAAGGCAAATATTTACTCACATTACAACCCGCTTTTGCCAGGTTGAAAGTAATGTTATCGCTCATTCCATATAATTGTGAAAAATGAATCCGCGGATCATCAGCAGGCAACTCATATTTTTCCATCAATTGTGTTCCATATAAATTGCTGTATTCATTATGAGAGCCGATAATAATGTGCATTTTATTTTCAGGGTTGATACAATATTCGAGAGCCGTATTATATTCATCATCTGTTGCCTGCTTATTTATATTAATTGGTGAGGAATAATGGAATTCTTCAGCACGCTTTCTTTCTTTTTCCATGTAAGCCCCACGCACGATCTTCATTCCCAATATAAAATTATTTTGCTTCGCAAATTCACAACTATCTTTTATAAATGCCAAACGATCATTTCTATAAAGCTGAGCGGTATTATAGACCACTGCTTTTGCAACATTAAATTTCTGCATCATTTGAATTGTCACTGCATCTACCGGATCCTGAATCCAGCTTTCTTCAGCATCTATTAAAACTCCAATATTACTTGCCGCAGCTATTTCGCAGATTTTAGTCAACCGCGCTACAACTCTCTCCCACTCTAACCGTTCATCCACATCCAGTTTTTCCAAAGGAACAACTCCACGGATTATATCAAAGTAAACTGAATTTTGGTCCAATTTTTCCAATAAGTCAAACCGCGAAAATCCGGTAAGTTTCACACTCATAAAAGGAATGTTCTTTTGAGTGGCTGCGTAGCGGATTACTTTTATAAATTCATCTGTAGCGTGATCAAAATTTTCTTCGCCCGATTTTCCTTCTACGCCATAGTCTAAAATGACATGAACGTTAAACTGACCCAGTTTTTCGGCAACTGCAGAAGTCTTCTGTAACGTTTCGCCGCCTACAAACTGGCTGAAAATTGTTTTTCTGATCAGGCCCTTTACAGGCAAACCCCATTTAAGCGCCAAAGGTGTAAGCCATAAACCCAACTTTACCAGCCATGGTTTTCCCATGGATTGAAAAAGGAATTTAGCGCGTTTCAGTTCTTCAATTGTTTTATAAGCGAATGCTGTTTTGGTATCTTCAAAAGAAATATTCATAGATTTATTTAAAAAAAAATCGAAATTCTGAAAAGGGAAGGAGATTACCAAACATAAAGTGTTGATGCTAATCTGGTAATTTGCTGATGCTACTATAAAAAAAATAGTCTCAACTTTACTATAGAATATTTTACAGTTGAACGAATTTATATAACTGATATACTGTTAAAAGATTCTGGCAGGATCATCTACGATACAAGCAATTCCTCATAAAAAACCTTTTAAGCATGAAAAAGATTATCCCCTTTTTATCCATCATTTGTGCCTCAGGCCTGGTGATGGTTACCATTTACAATTTGATCGTAGATGCGAAAAGCTGGGGTGCCGATATTCCTCTTTC
>JBQCFO010000211.1:0-2384 GCA_051959055.1 Ginsengibacter sp.
GTATTGAGATAATCATCTAAAGTGATTTTTCCCATTTCATAAACATTAAAAATGAAATCATGCAGCATGTCCATCTCTTCATAATTGAGATTGAATTTTTTAGCAGCAGCCATTCTTGATAAATGCCCCCATCCATTTGTAAGCAGCACTCCGCCAATATCTGAAAATAATATTTTGATTCGTTGGTTCATAAATTTTTTCTAAATAAAAAGAAAATGATTTTCATTTCAGGGGAAAAAATTGATTAGATATTTTTAAAAAAGGAGATGAAAAGTTGAAAGTTTATATATCAAAAAAAGAATTGCAAAAAATGGTTCAGCTGTTGTTTGTTTCTAAAGCTTTTATTTTTTGAAGCCTCCTTTCAAACCTTTCAGCCGCAATATATTTTGCATTTAAAAAAGCCATTATTAGTTCCTCTGCTGCAGCAAAACCAGTAACTCTTCCACCAAGGCAAATGAGGTTCATATCATCGTCTTCTACGCCCTGGTGTGCAGAAAAATGTTCATGAATCAGCGCTGCTCTCACTCCCGCAATTTTGTTTGCTGCAACGGCTGCTCCTACGCCGCTTCCACAAATTGCAATACCACGATCTACATTTTTCTGTGCAACTGCTTTTGCTAAGGGTATTACAAAATCAGGAAAATCATCTTTATTGTTCAATTCGGAAGCGCCGAAATCTTTTATTTCAAACTTCTGTGCCAATAGAAAAGGCACAAGAATATTTTTCAATTCGAACCCACCGTGATCGCAGGCGATACCAACTTTCATCGTACTCATTTTTTAAAATAATTTTAATCTTTACTCATTTTATATATGATAAAAGTAACGCATTGAAAGAAAAAAATAACATAGCTGTTTTATTTTACAATTATGAATACAAATACATTTGATTTAAATTTTAAAAATTATCTTTAAAAAAACGAGAATAATCTGAGTATGACAAGAGAAGAAAAGTTTATGAATGAAGCGGTTTTGCTTTCCGAAAAAGGAATAAATGAAAACGATGGCGGCCCTTTTGGTTGTGTAATTGTAAAAGACAATAAAATAATAGGCAGAGGAAATAATAAAGTGACCAGCACAAACGATCCGACTGCACATGCGGAAATTATTGCTATCAGGGAAGCTTGTAAAACTATCGAAACGTTCCAATTGGAAGGTTGCGAAATTTATAGTTCCTGTGAACCATGTCCCATGTGTCTTGGAGCTATTTATTGGGCCCGGCCAGATATAGTTTATTTTGCCAATACAAGAAATGATGCCGCTGATATTGGCTTTGATGATTCAATGATCTATGATGAAATCAATGCGAAAATGGAAGAAAGAAAAATTCCTTTGATAAATTTGCAAAGTGAAAATGCAAAAGAAGTTTTTCACAAATGGAAAGAAAAAAAAGATAAAACGTGCTATTAAAATTTTAAAAAGCAAAAAATATTTCAAATTAAAGCAATGCTGTTTCTTGCCCAGAAAATGTGTATGCTTTTCCCCATAAAATTCCACACAACTTAATTTAAAAAAATATGTCAGATTGCAATTTTAGTTTACCTTTTCAGGACCCTGTTTCAGTGATTATTGCCAAAGCAAAAGCTGCAATAGAAAGTTACAATGGAACTTTTAATGGCGATGAAACTTCCGGTGATTTTGGAATTACTGTTTATGGCAATACCATCAAAGGGAATTATGCTGTAGCCGGACAGGTTATGAATCTTGTTATTACGCACAAACCGTTTTTTGTACCATGCAGTACAATCGAAAATTTGTTATTGAAACAAATTAATCAGTGAAAGTGTTTCCTTACGCGGAAGCATGTTTTTTTGCTAAAAGATGGCGTATTTTTTTTACCATGTCATTCAATTCAAATGGTTTCGCCATAAAGTCATCTGCCCCATATTCATAAATAGCGGTATCAGCAATATTGGGATAAGAAGAAAACATGATTATCGGAATATTACGGGTAAAAATGGATGATTTCAATTTTTTACAAATATCCAATCCGTCAGTACCGGAAAGAAAAACATCCAATAAGATTAATTGAGGTTTATAAGTCCTGACACCATCCCATGCCTTATGCCAATCGGAGTAGGCAAACACATCAAATCCCTTTTTCCTAAGAAGGGATTTTACAACCGCGAGA
The DNA here is from genome assembly GCA_051959055.1 of Ginsengibacter sp. Lineage (GTDB taxonomy): Bacteria > Bacteroidota > Bacteroidia > Chitinophagales > Chitinophagaceae > Ginsengibacter. The sequence goes on from JBQCFO010000211.1 coordinate 2,132, forward strand.
AGGTCCAAATCATCATCAAGAATTAAAATTTTAGACATACTTATGAAGTATCAAAAAGCATGCAATGATTTGTTGTTTTCATAGGCAAATGATGAGTGGTGTAAAATTGCGCAGGGAAAACCGGCTACAACAGTAAACATTAAAAGAAAAACCGCTTCATTAGAAGCGGCCTATGCGAAGGTGATTCGGCTGGGACCCGGACCCTGGACCATCCCGTTTAAAAATCGGGAGGGTCTACCAACTGAGCTACCGA
>JBQCFO010000212.1:0-3459 GCA_051959055.1 Ginsengibacter sp.
TTCGATGAAATATTTGTTATCATACGAATAAGTTGCTCTTCCGCCCAAAGTGATATTCCTGGAAGGCAAGGATCTTTGCAAGGTGCTTTCGTTGCCACTTACATCGTTTTGCAGCATCATTATCGCCATTCCTGTTACGCCACTTTTACCAAAATTGCGGTTGTAATTCGTTGACAGCTCTCCGTGAAAAGTAGATAACACACTTTTAGAACCGGGAACAAAGTCAATAAAATCTGTACCCTTGTCTGCGTTCAAATCATTGAGGCGAAAGGTGTTTGAGATCTTATCATAACTGGTTGTGCTGTAGTAGAAAGGAATGTAGGCCCGGTTTACGCTAAAATTTGCGCGGCGGTTGGTGGTAATCATTCCCCGCAGCGAAAGGCCGGGAGTAATGATTCCTGAAAGGTCCTGTTGTACTTCAGCCTGCGCCCCCATCAATGAGTTGGAATATTGCTGGTAGCCTTTTACCATATCAGCGTATGGGTTAAAGTAATTTCCTACTTCCGCGTTCCCGAAAAGAATATGATTGATAAACCGGTGTTGTGAATCGGGTGCATAATATGGTTTGAACATTACGGGGTTTGTGCGCATCACATTCAGATACATTGCTGAGCCTGAAGATTGTGGCCCGGTATAGCCGTCAAACGTTCCGAAAAGACGCACCAAAGCAGTAGTGGATTTGGTTACTTTTATGTTCACATTCGACCGGATTGTATAGGTCTTCAGATTAATGTTCGTGTTGAAATTATTACGGTGATCCACTTTCAAATTGCCATTATCCTGGTTCATAGAACTGGCAATGTAATACGTGGCAATTTTTCCACCTCCCGCCAGATTAAAATTAACGCGTTGGTTATAGGTTTGTGGCGTAAACATCATGTTTTGCCAATCATTTGTCGGGTAATAATCAGGATTTACACCAGAAATGGTATTGTCAATTTTTTCCTGGGAATAGGGCAATATTCCCAAAGGATTTCTTGTCAAAACGGATTCATTTTCCAGTTTCATATAAGTGACCGGATCAGCAAGTTGTACCATGCGAGTAGCTTCCGACATGGTTTTTTCATAACGGATATCAATTTTGGCGCGCCCTTCTTTACCTTCCTTTGTGGTAATTAATATAACACCATTAGCACCCCGTGCACCATACAACGCATTTGCCGTTGCATCTTTCATGATCGAAAAGCTTGCTATGTCATCTACGTTTAACCTTGCCAACTCTGTTGTCGAATATTCCATTCCATCTATCAGGATCAACGGATCTTTTTTGTAGCCAAACGTAGTGGCGCCCCTGATAAAGAACTGAGCATTGTCTGCACCCGGCTCTCCGCTGCGCTGATAAGCAATCACTCCGGCCAGTCTTCCTGCCAATGCCTGGGTAAGGTTGCTTGACGGGATCTTTAATTCCTGCGGATTAATAGTGGTAATAGAGCCAACGACGGATTGCTTTTTTTGTTTTCCATAGGCAACAACAACTACTTCATCCAGTCCCTGATGGCTTACTTTTAAAAGAGCGTTGATGATAGATTTCCCTTTTACAGGCAACTCGAGGGTTTCATAGCCGGTCATTTCAAACACCAGGATGGAATTTTCATCTGGTACATCCAACACGTATTTACCGTTTTGATCGGTGGCTGTTCCAATGTTGGGTTGGTTTTTTACGTAAACGGAAACATTAGCCAGGATTCCACTCGAATCTGATACAGTGCCGCGTACCTCTTTTTTAAAATGAATGGTTTTGTCAATTCCTGTTTCTCGCTCAAAAAATGTTGAAAGATGGTGCCGGTTGCTTTCAGCAGAAGAATAAATGGCGGAAGTTGTGCCTGCAGACTTCACTTTATTGTGTGCAGGTGCATTCAGACAATAAAATATACCGGCAAGAAAAAACAGCCCGACTCTACTTTTTAGTAATGAAAAAATCATATAACTGTATTACGGTTTAAAAATGGTATGTTTATTTTTTTAAAAAGTTGTTTTGTTAAAATGTTTTGCGACCGTTTTAGACACAAAGAATTTTTTGCACTTTTTTGATATTTGAATGCTAAAAAAAAGCAGTTTTTACAAGTAATCGTTTCCTGTAAATCTCTTTCACAATTGTTAAGGCAAAGTTAACCGACCTGAGAATGGTGGATTCAGCACTATTGGCAAAATATTCATATATCTTGACGTTCAATTCGGGGAAGTCCATTCCTGAACCTGATTAATAAAAATGACGCGAAAAAGCGAATGAATTATTGATGAATTTTTAAAGGAGAAACGGTACTTTTTTGTGGGAATAAAAGTCTTGCTTCTTTCAGTTTTCAACATCTGTTAAAACAGTAAATTAAAAATTTTTGTGTAATGGAGGCCCTTGTATTTACCGACATCATCCTGATTCCCGGCAAATGAATAAATAGTCGCGTTTTGTATTTTGGAATGTGAACATTCTGCTCCCTCTTTAAAAGCTTCAGTTATTTATGCCAGAAAAATAGTTTGGGCAAAGATGTAAGGCGGGTATGATTGGTGAAACGTATTATTGTTAGTCGTCTGTTTCATAAAAACAAGATTCTTCGATATTTGTTTGTTTGCCGGTTCAATTAATTTTAAGAGCGAAGAAATAAAGCGAATATTAATGACAAGGTTGATCAGAATTAAAACGATAAATTTAGTTTTACCTTCTAATGTGTTGGAAGAAAATCATTTCTCCTCGGAGCAAAAACATCCACTAAAACGCCTGGTTCCAGGCAAACGACTCCATGTTCTACATTAGAAGGAATATAAAAGCCATCGCCTTTTAGAAGAATTTTATTTTCGTTCCCAATCGTTGTTTCAAAGGCACCACTTTCAACATAAGTGACCTGCGTATGAGGATGGCTGTGGATTTCACCTATGGCATTTTTTTCAAACTTCACTTTTACCATCATGATCTTATCATCGTAGCCATATAATTGCCGTTTAATGCCATTTCCTAAATCCTCCCAGGGGGTTTCACTTTCTAACTGGAATTTTTTGCTTTCTATCACGTTATTCTGAATTTTAATTTTGAATGAATTGTAAGCAAATATGTTTTGTTCATTTTGCAAATGTTGCTTCTGACAATAATTACTTGCTTTCCTGTTGCGCCAAAAATAAAGTAATAATTTTTTTGTTTTTTTCTTCTGCCAATATCGTTGAATGAATAGCAAACCTTGTATTGCCTGCAACAGGAAATCCGGATTATTTTTGAACCTGCCGATATTGGCTTATTGCAGGCATTCACTGTTCAGATTGCGTGCGTCCTTACACGTCTTTAATATTTCTGAATAAGCCTTTTCGATTTATTCGTATTAATAAAGAAAACAAACAGATTTCAAATGAATAATTAAAAATAATGTATCGGACAGCAGGGATTTATAAAATTAAACGTCAAGTGTAAGTTCATGTTGTTGATCATGTTGCATCATCATTTTCTCTAACTGTAATAATAATCATGAGAATATT
>JBQCFO010000213.1:0-2013 GCA_051959055.1 Ginsengibacter sp.
TGCCATGAGCTATCCCCCAAAGAAAAAATAAGGTGGTAATGGCAACAAACGGCCCGAAATAATTAATTCCGTTTTTTACAAAAAGAGAGGTTTTTGATTTTTTCATTTTGGCTGTTTAGTTTATTTATAAAGCGGCCCATAAGTAGCACAGGCACGGTAATCAGCGCTTTCATCGTTTGAACCAAAAGCATTCCAGGCAGACGGGCGGAATATTTTTTCTTCCGGTACATTGTGCATGGAAACAGGAATGCGAAGCATCGAAGCAAGCGAAATTAAATTATGACCAATATGGCCGTAACTGATCGCCCCATGATTCGCTCCCCACCTTGCCATCACTGAATATACATCCTTAAAAGCGTCTTTACCGGTAATTCGTGGAACAAACCATGTAGTAGGCCAACTTTTATCAGTTCTTTCGTCTAATATCTGATGCACATTTTCCGGCAGATCAATTGTTTCTCCTTCTGCTATTTGCAGTACAGGGCCAATTCCTTCTACCAGATTTAAACGGCACATAGTAACTGGCATTCCCCCTTTGGTAACAAATTTGGAAGAATAGCCACCACCACGAAAGTACCCATTGTTGGCCGGGTACCAGGTGGTGGCTTTTAAACACGCATCTACTTCATCCTGGCTGATCTCCCAGAATGGCTTCATTAGCGGCTTTCCATCAATAGTTTCGCAACCGGTTCCATCAAGAGTGGCAGAGCCGGAATTAATAAGATGTATAAAACCATTTGCAGCTTTACCCTCCGGTTTCCAGTGAGCAACTCTCTCAACGGAATCGGGACTCCAATAGGTTCTGACATCTGCAAAAATTTGTGGAGTGTTTGTAAGTAGGTAATTGAAAAGCATAGATATTCCATTGAGTGAATCATTTTCTGTCGCTACAATGAAAGGTGCACGAATGCCGTTCCAATCAAAAGAAGAATTTAATATAGCTTCAGAAAAATCGCCGTTGGGTAAAAAATCTGTCCATTGACGTTGGCCCTGAAACCCTGAAACAATCGCATTATGTCCATGCGCTTCTTCGCCTAATCCTGTTTCTTTCAAATGTGAATTTCCAACCATCAGGTCGCGTATAATCAAAGTCATCTTTACAACAAACTCCCAATCTTTATCTTTTTGCTCACGCGAAAATTGTTTTTCAACAGGATTAAAATCTTCGCCTTCCTCACAATTCTTTTTTACCCATTCTATTGCTTTTTGAAATTCTTCTTCATTGTAAATTTTCCTTTCAGCGCGCCGCAATATTTCAGAAGAATCAACATATTCGTTTCTCATGCCGAGATATTCCCGGAACAAAGATGGCGCAATCATTGAACCTGCAATTCCCATGGACACAGACCCAATAGAGAGATAAGATTTTCCGCGCATAATGGCGGCAGCAAGGCCCGCCCTTGCAAAATTCAATAAGCGATCTTTCACATCATCGGGAATATTTTCATCTCCCAAATCCTGTACATCTCTTCCATAAATGCCAAACGCCGGTAAACCCATTTGATTATGAGCCGCTAAAGTTGCAGCAAGATAAACAGCGCCCGGCCGCTCTGTTCCGTTAAATCCCCATATCGCTTTGGGCAAAAGAGGATTCATGTCCATCGTTTCACTACCATAGCACCAGCAGGGCGTAACGGAAAGAGAAACACCAACGTTGTTTGCTTCAAACTTCTTTTGGCAAAGCGCAGCTTCCTGAACACCACCAATACAACTGTCTGCAATGACACATTCCACAGGGCTTCCATCCGGATATTTTAATTCATTCTGATACAGTAAAGCAACATTTTTTGCCATTTTCATTGTCGTTTCTTCTAACGACTCTCTCACTCCTCCAAGGCGCCCGTCAATAATAGGCCTGATACCGATTTTTGGGTAATTTTTTAGTTCATTCATCTTATAAATTTTTGATTATTCTTAAAATGCCTTTTCAATATCCACAAGTGAAACCCCAAGCAGCTTTTGGGCAATATTATCTAAAAATTTTTCTTCTCCTGTAAAATGAAAGACTGATTG
>JBQCFO010000214.1:0-2324 GCA_051959055.1 Ginsengibacter sp.
TTTCATTAATTGAATTCTTCAAAATGTTTTTAAGCAGTAAGCCTTTTAATCCGAAAAAAGTACAAATATTTCAAACAACGAAAACAGAGATAACCATCAAAAAGCCGATTCATTTCCAGGTAGATGGAGAGTATAAAGGAAAAACAAATGAGCTGAAAGCAGCGATAATTCCATCAGCTTTAAACATGATTGTTCCTAAGCAGGATCGACAGTAAACCCACTTTTAGACTCATTCTTGTTTTTTTTTAAACTTAGTTTTTTAATAACAAGAGCAACGATTAAATTTCATTTTTTAATAAGTATGAACGCTCTTTGTTCAATTTCAAAATCATTTCTCCAAACAAAGTATTAGCCCACGCAAACCACTTTCTTGTAAATTTTTCAGGATTGTCTTTGTTAAAGGATTCATGCATAAAACCTGTGCCGGCATGGGTATTTTTCAACATTTTCAAACAGGATTTTATTTCATTATCATCCGTGCTTGTCATGATGCGGAGAATTATACTCATGGGCCATATCATATCATCCAGTGTATGTGGACTACCGCTTCCTTGCGCATATTTCCCCTTAAAAAAATAAGGATTCTTTTTACTCAAAATAAATTTCCTGGTATTTTGATATATAGAATTATTAATGGGAACAGCATTCAGATAAGGCAAAGAAAGTAAACTAGGCACATTGCTGTCGTCCATGAATAACTGGTTGCCAAAACCGTCTGCTTCATAAGCGTACATTTCTCCAAATTGCGGATGATGTGCGGTTGCATATTTTTTTAATGCAGTTTCAACTTCAATTGCCAGCGCTTCACATTCAGCAGCAAATTTTTCATTGTTCAAAATTTTTGATGACATCTCGGAAAGTTGCCTTAGTGAGACGACAGCGAAAAAATTGGATGGAATTAAAAAAGGGAAGATCGTTGCGTCATCGGATGGCCGAAAGATCGAAACGATCAATCCTACCGGAACGATTGGATTGCCGTAACCATTGCCAGGCACAGTATCTGTTGACCATGAAGTAACTCTTCCAAAAGAATAAGGGCCTTTGTTTTCCTTTCGTTGCTGCTGTTTAAAAGTGGTTACAACCGAATGCATTGCCTCGCTCCAATCTTTGTCGAATGGGGAAGTATCTCCGGTATCTTTCCAATAATGATAAGCAAGGCGAATGGGATAACACAACGAATCTACCTCCCACTTACGTTCATGCAATTCAGGTTTCATGGCAGTAAGATCTTTATCCCATTCACTTCCTGAAGGCCCGTCATTAAAAGCATTTGCATACGGGTCAATGAGAATACATTTTGTTTGCCTGTTTATAACACCTGCAATCAGAAGTTGAAGTTTTTTATCCCCTTTGATTAATGACAGATAAGGCCAGACCTGCGCACTGCTATCGCGAAGCCACATGGCATGAATATCGCCGGTGATAACAAAAGTATCCGGCCTGCCATTGATCATTTTAAAAAATACCGTGGTATCTAATGTATTGGGAAAACAATTTTCAAAAAGCCATGCCAGTTGCGGATCTTTAATCACTTTTTTCATTTTTGAAATAGTCGCTTCCACCGCTTCACTGGTAAATTTTCTATCCAAAAGTTTGGGCCGGTTATTGGGTAATTCTGTAAATAATCCTGCGTTCAAAATGGAAGGAGTAAATATGCTAAGGCTTGCGGCGCCTGATTGGTAAAGGAACTGTCTTCTTTTCATTGGGAATTTTTTTTAATTAAAAAGGAAAAATAACACTAAAAATTTCAAAAGATAAATTGAATTTCAGCTCGAAAATTAAAAAAGATCCAACTTGTTAATTACGCCTGCCATGCATGAATGAATTAAATTATCCAAATTCGCAATTAACTTTGCATTCTTATTCTTCCGCATGGAACACAATCATTCTCATCATGATCATACCCATATTGCAGTACTTACTACCGTAAACACAGCTTTTATAATTGGTATCGCTCTCAATTTATTATTTGTCATTATTGAGGCAGTTATTGGCTTCGCAATTAATTCGCTTTCGCTGCTTTCTGATGCAGGTCACAACCTTGCAGATGTGGGAAGCCTCGGTTTATCACTTCTCGCGTTTAAGCTTTTAAAGGTAAAATCAAACAATAAATATACCTATGGTTATCGGAAAACAACAATACTGGCGGCTTTGACAAATGCTGTCATTCTATTGATCTCTATCATAATCATAGCTTATGAAGCGATACATCGTTTTGCAAATCCTCCGCAATTGCCTGGCATTACTATTGCGATTGTGGCGGCAATAGGAATTATCATTAATTTTTTAACAGCTATTTTATTTTTAAAAAATAAAGAAAAAGA
>JBQCFO010000215.1:0-6159 GCA_051959055.1 Ginsengibacter sp.
CAAATGATATTCATAAAGCGAAAACACAGTTGGTAAGCCTGGAAAACACTGCAAACCGCGGCGGTGGAAGTTGTTACAACTTCGCTGATATCCAGGAGATTAAAGAAATTTGCCTGCAAAATAATCTGAAATTACACCTCGATGGAGCACGATTGTTTAACGCAATAGTGGCCAGGGATGAAAATCCAAAAGATTATGGAAACATTTTCGACAGTATTTCTATTTGCCTGAGCAAAGGATTGGGAGCGCCCGTGGGAAGTGTATTATTGGGAAATCAGGAGTTTATTGAAAAAGCGAGAAGAGTAAGAAAAGTTTTTGGAGGCGGTATGCGTCAAGCCGGATATCTGGCCGCCGCCGGAATTTATGCCCTGGAAAATAATATTGATCGGTTGGAATTGGATCACCGGCATGCGAAAGAAATTGAACAGGCTTTATTAAAGAAAGAATTTACCGGCGAAATGATGCCCGTGGAAACCAACATCATCATTTTTGAGGTCAAAGGAAATTATACCGCAAAAACGCTTGCTGAAACATTTAAGAAAAATAATATTCTGGTTAGCGCCATTTCTCCAAGCCAAATACGAATGGTATTGCACCTGGATGTAACTAAAGAAATGGTAGAAGAAACGATATCTGTCATTGAAAATCTTGAGTGAATAATCTTTAAAGAATAAGAAAATTTCAAAGTTGTAAATTTCACGAAAAGCTTTTGCGTTGTAACTGACAGTTGCAATAACAAAACAGGAATCACCCTTATTTATTCATTTACTGAAAGAGAATATTGTTTCGCGGCAAATATTTCGTAATCCCTGCCTTTAATCCTTACCTGGAAAGTAAATTTCACGTTCCGGCAGATTTTCTTTTTCTTATTTCAAATATAATTGATACTTTTAAAAATCTGATTGCTATAATTTATGTTTCATATTAGTAGAAAAACTGCTTGCTTCAAAAACTTTTTCCGGGCTTTTTCATCCTAAACAAATTTTTTAAATTAAAAATAAATATCTATGCGACAAATTCTCCTGGCATTTTTCTTCGGTTTGTTATTGCTGAATTCTAATGCACAAACAACTCCGAAACTCATTACAAGTGTTGAAGGAATTAATGAATATGAATTACCGAACGGCCTGAGAATATTGCTGATCCCTGATGGAGCACAAACAAACCTGGCCGTGAATATTGTTTATAAAGTTGGCTCGCGGCATGAGGGCTACGGAGAAAAAGGAATGGCCCATCTTATCGAGCACATGCTTTTCAAACAATGCAAAAAATTTACTGATATTAAAAAAGCTATCGCCGATAAAGGGGCTATTGCCAATGGAACTACCTGGTATGACAGGACTAATTACTATGAAGTGCTCTCTGGCACGGATGAAAATCTCAGATGGGCGCTTGATATGGAATCTGACAGAATGGTGAATTCGAAAATCCTGCCTGAAGAATTAAAAAAAGAATTTAGCGTCGTTCGCAATGAATTTGAATCAGGTGAAAACGATCCGGCCGGCATTTTGAATGAACGGGTGATATCTTCTATGTACCTGTGGCACAACTATGGCAACTCTGCCATTGGCAGCAAAGAAGATATTGAAAGAGTGAAGGCTGAAAATTTGAAGGCATTTTATAAAAAATATTATCAGCCGGATAACGCAGTGCTGATTATTGCCGGCAAGTTTGATGCTAAAAAGGCTTTGAGTTATGCACAACAATACTTTGGCCCTATTCCAAAACCAGCAAGAATATTGCAACCCACCTATACCGTAGAGCCGACCCAGGATGGCGAAAGATTTGTAACACTTAGAAGAAGCGGAGATGTTCAATACATAGGCATGGCATATCATACACCATGTTACGCCGACCAGGATTTTGCTGCAAATGAGGCTCTTATAGAAATTTTAACGAACAACCCTTCCGGAGTTTTTTACAAAAAACTGGTTGATGCCAAACTGGCGACAAAAGTTTCCGGGTATTCTCAAAACCTCCACGATCCGGGGTTTTCTTATTTCCAGGTGGATGTGCCTCTCGATAAAAATGTTGACGATGCAAAAATGAAATTGCTAACCACCGCCGACGAAATTGGAGGAATGAAAATTACTGAGGAAGATGTTCAAAGAGCCAAAAATGCTTTGATAAAAAATATTGAGAATGTAAATAATAACACCATCAGTTTGGCAATAAACCTAACCGAAAATATCGGCTCCGGCGATTGGCGGCTTTGGTTCCTTAATCGTGACCGCATTGAAAATCTGACAGTTGCAGATGTAGAAAGAGTGGCAAAAAAATATTACAAGAAATCCAATCGTACCTATGGAGTATTCATTCCTGATACCGCTCCCGACCGGACAACCGTACGCGAAACGCCCGATATTGCCCAATTATTAAAGGGTTATAAAGGGAAAGAAGTGGCGGAACAAAAGGAAAACTTTGAAAACACAATAACGAATATTAAAAAGCATATTGAATATAAAACATTACCCAATGGTGGTAAATATGCTTTGCTGGAAAAGCCCGCAAAAGGTGATAAAGTAAACGCCACTATTGTGCTGCGTTATGGCAATAAAGAAACCCTTGCCAACAAAAGAGAAATCGGAGCCTTGCTTGCAGCGATGCTTAAGACAGGCACCACGTCAAGAACAAAAGAACAAATTAGCGATGAGCTTGATAAAATAAAAACCAATATCAGTTTTAGTGATAATGCCGGCAAATTGAACATACGCATGAGTACAGATAAAAAGAATCTGGATGCAGCATTGAACCTTTTGACCGATCTTCTTAAAAACCCAAAGTTCGATCAGGCAGAATTTGATAAATTATTGGTATTTAGGAAAACCAATTATGAATCAAATAAGCAGGATCCCCAAACAGTAAGCAGTGAAAGACTGGCAAAGCTTACCTCCAATTATCCAAAAGGTCATCCGCTTTATGCCCAAAGCACTGACGAAAGGCTTGCTGCATTAGCTGAAGTCAATCTGGCCAATGTAAAAAAATATTACGAAGATTTTTATGGCGCCAACAATTCACTTTCTGTTTTCGTGGGGGGAATTGATAAAAACACGGTCGTAAAATTTTTAAACAACACCTTGGGAAACTGGAACAGTAAAGCCGCCTATGCGGAAATAGTGCCTGAATATTTTAATGCAAAAAGTGCTACTGAATCTGTCAATACTCCAGATAAAGCCAACGCTGTTTTGGTCGGCGGTATCAATTTGAAAATGTCCCAAAAAGACGCAGATTATCCTGCTGTGATGATGGCAAATGAATTACTTGGCGGAGGTACATTTATGGGTTCGCGTATTGTGCAAAGGCTACGGGAAAAAGAAGGAATGAGCTATGGAGCCGGCAGCTACGTGAATATAAGCTATAAAGAAAATGAAGGTTCGTGGGGAGTTGCTGCGATATTCAACCCTCTTGTAAAAAACCGCCTGGACTCTGCATTGCACGAGGAAATTGATAAAGCCATCAGCAAAGGATTTACGCAGGATGAATTGACAAAATCGGTAAAAAGCCTTATGGAATACCGCAGGACATTACTTGGCCTGGATAATTATCTGGCCTCCCAGGTAATTGATTACATGAAGGACGAAAGAGATTTAAGCGACTTTACAGATTTTGAAAATAAAACAAAAGCGTTAACCCTTGAAGCAGTAAACGCGGCATTAAAAAAATACTTCGACAAGTCTAAGCTCGTACTTGTGTATGCAGGAGATTTTGAGAAAAAATAACTATTTTAATCAGCAATTATAAACCTCTTATAGACCTATAAGGTTTTAAAAACCTTATAGGTCTTATTAATTTTATAGCAGTCCGGAAAGGATTATAATTGCATTTAAATCCGGTAATTATTTATCCATCCCTTCTGGCAAAATATTTTGGTTTACTCGGAATAAGTTATCAGGATCATACTTTTTTTTAATTTTTGCCAGGCGACTGTAATTGCCTTTATAACTTGCTTTGATACGGTCCTGGCCTTCGTTCATAATAAAGTTGATGTAAGCGCCGCCTGAAGAAAACGGATGAAGCGCTTCCCAATAATCCTTACACCACCTGGTAATTTTTTCGGCATTTGCCGGATCGGGATCAACACCTACGATTACTCCCGCATACTTTGAGTTGCGGTAAGCCCAGGCAGTTTCGTCGTTTGCAACACTTCCTGCTTTGCCACTTACGGGGTACAAGTGCATTTGTGAAAGTGGTGTGGGAATTTTTTCTCCAAATTCAAGGTGTTTTTCTCTTAATGCTTCAGTTGATTCATTAAAAAAGTCGGCTCTCCAATACCATTGCAATCCGGGTGGCAACAAGCCGTCAAATAATTTTTGTATAGCAGGATAAGGCATTTCCCCCAAATGCTCAAATATTGGGTTCATGGCAAGCACGGGCTTAAATATTTCCTCCACATTATCCATATTGCCCACATAGCACCAAACAACTCCGCAGAATTTTTTGCCATGAAACTGAGGCGGGAAAGGCGGTCCAGGAATAATTAATTCGGCAAAAAAGCCATTTAGATCATCGGAAGCTTTATTGATAAACTGATCATACCATTCCATTATCTCTTTTGTTTTTTCCATTGGCCAAAGTGTAGGGCCTCCATAAACATTCTTTACAGGATGCGCCAGGAATTTAAAAGAGGTCACAATTCCAAAATTTCCGCCGCCACCACGGATGGCCCAAAAAAGATCGCTGTATTTTTCGGCGCTCACGGTTACGAAAGAGCCATCAGCCAATACCATATCAGCCTCTAATAAATTATCAATGGAAAGTCCGTATTTTCTTGATAAATAACCAACACCGCCTCCAAGCGTCAATCCTCCAACTCCGGTTGTAGAAATAATTCCGGCCGGAACCGCAAGACCAAATGCATGTGTAGCATGATCCACTTCTCCCCAAAGATTGCCACCACCAACACGAACGGTTTTTTCTTCGGGATCCACCCGTACATATTTAATTCCTGACAGGTCAATTACCATTCCGCCATCGCAAATGCCAAGTCCGCCACCATTGTGCCCTCCTCCCCTTACGGCAATTAAAAAATTATTTTTTCTTCCAAAAATTACAGAACTGATTACATCAGCAACGTCCACGCATCTTACAATCATCGCCGGATTTTTATGAATCATGGCATTGTAAACCTTGCATGACTTTTCATAATCAGGATCATTCTCAAGAATAACTTGTCCCCTGATCTGTATTTTGAATTCATCAATAACAGATGCATCTAAATCTTTAATTGAATTTGACATAATGTTATTTTTATTGTTTATGAAAAAATTGTTCCCCGTCGGTGATTCAAAAGTATGGATGTAATAAAACGAACGCTATAACATTTGATTCAAATGATGGTAATTTTAGTTCAAGCCGTTCTATTTGTAATAGGGGGATTTATTGGGGCAAAAAATATTCTGAAGGTGAAAAGCCGAATCTTTTCTGGAAACATTTGGAAAAATAAGAAGGACTTGTAAATCCGCTTTCGTAAGCAATTTGTGAAATGTTGCGGTTATTTTTATTCAATAAGCCGAGCGACCTGTCGAGTCTCAATTCCTTGATAAAAGCATTGGGAGATTTTCCGGTTAAAAAAACCATTTTCCGATACAATTGAGATTTGCTGCATCCTGATGGCCTTGTCAAATCAACTACTTTCAGATTCGTATCGTTCCAACGGGATTCTATAAAATCCATCAAAAGATTTAAAAAATTTTCATCAGTTTCGGTAAGCGTGGATATATATGCCCCTTCAGGTAAAGGTGTTGAATTTTCATTATTGTATAATTCCCAAACTTCTGAAGAAATGATGATCTCTCCTTTTATGCTTGTACAAATTCGTTCCGCTAATTTTATAGTGTCCTCAAAAAATAATTTCTTTTCAGTAACGGGAACACCTGCACTTAGGCCTATTTTTAAAAAAGTGTTCTCTTTAAATACTTTATCTCTTAAACCTTTGAAGGATGAAAATATTTCAAAAGCGCTTTTAATGGCACTGGAAACCGATTTGAAAGAAACAAGAAAATAATCTTCTTTTTGTTTAACTATTGCGCCATCATGAAGTTTGAGAAGTTTAATAACATTATCCTTGTAATAATTAAATGCGCTGATTTCATTCTTAATCTTTGGTTTGTGAAAAAATGTTCTGATAGCCATTATAGTTCTGAAGGCAGGATCATTAAT
>JBQCFO010000216.1:0-7089 GCA_051959055.1 Ginsengibacter sp.
CAGGTGAATTCGTATATGATCATCCGTTTCAATGGGGATCCAAAAGAACAGGACCCGACCTGGCAAGGGTAGGAGGAAAATACCCGGATAGCTGGCATTATAATCACATGCTCGATCCTACCTCCATGACTTCCGGATCGCTCATGCCTTCTTACCCGTGGTTATTTACCGACAGGATCGATAAAACAAAAACCTACGACATGATCAAAGTGATGAAAAAACTGGGCATTCCTTATCCTGATGGTTACGAAAACCTTGCGAACAAAGACATAGATAAGCAGGCAGAAAAAATTAAGAAAAGCCTTGAAAAAGATAAAATTAAAGTAAGCAAGAATGATGAAATCGTAGCATTGATTGCGTATTTGCAACGATTGGGGACGGATATTAAAAACGAACCTAAAAAAGAATCAGTTGTCGAACAGTAAACCAAGCAGGTTATTGAAGGTAACTAAACCAGGAAGGTTTTATTCAAGTTCATTCTCTGTAAAAGATTTCTAATAAACCTTCTTGGTTTAAAAAAAACATAAACATGAAATTTATCAATTACCTGAAAGACATACACAACGTGCAGATTTACCCGCTTTTCACGCTGGTATTGTTTATAACCATTTTCATTTTGGCAACCATTCTTGTGTTTTCAAAAAGCAGGAAAACCATCACTGAAATAAAAAACCTTCCGTTAGAGGATTAATCATTTTTTATGAAAATTTTGAAAATAATAATCGCCGGTATTTCTTTGTTTGCTGCATTGCCGGCATGGGCACAAACCGGAGAAGTTTCATCCGCAAAACACCCGGTGGCAATCACAATGCTTATCATCATTGGCCTGCTCGCTGGTGTCATTTTTTTAATGGGCAAAACGCTTATTGCCGGTTATTCTGTTCATAAAGAAAGGCTGAAGAAAGCGACATCCGGCTCTGCACCGCTGCTCATTGCCGGATTACTGCTAAGCAGCCAGATTTCTTTCGCCCGGCAGGCAACCGAAGTAATTGCTTCCACTCCAGTGAGCCACGAATGGGTTACAGGACTCGATAATTCTACTTTTCTGATTCTAATTTCCGTCATCGCTTTAGAGCTAATCATTATCCTTTACATGGCCACGGCTTTTCGCTCTTTTGTAAAAATCGAAAAGGCAAAACCGGTAAAAGTTAAACAAAAAAAATTCAGTTGGTTAGAGAAACTGAATAATACACGCACAGTAGATTCCAAATCAGAAGACGCTTACAACCTCGGTCATAATTATGACGGCATCCAGGAACTTGACAATCCTACGCCGCCCTGGTGGCAATGGGGATTTGTCCTTTCTGTTGTTTTTGGGGTAATCTATCTGTGGGTTTATTTTGTATCTCATTCTGCCCCTAATCAAATCAAAGAACTGGAAATAGCCAATACCAAAGCTGAAGAACAGATAAAGGCATATATGGCCAGTTCAGCCAATAAAATTGATGAAAATACAGTTACCTTATTGGAAGATGCAGCTGATATCGGCGTAGGAAAAAAGATCTTTTCCGGCAGCTGTGCACCTTGTCACGGTTCTGATGGGGGCGGGGTTGTCGGTCCAAACCTGACTGATAATTACTGGCTTCATGGAGGTACGATTCATGATATTTTCAAAACGATAAAAAACGGTGTTCCTGAAAAAGGAATGAAAAGCTGGAAAGATGATTTTACGCCAAAGCAAATTGCTCAGTTGGCCAGTTATATTGTAAGCATTAAAGGCACTAAACCCGCGAATCCAAAAGAACCGCAGGGCGAATTAGTGGAATAAATTAATAAAGGTGAACTAGATATAATAAGATAAGGTGAGGTCGGTGTAAGAATGTCACTCCTTCGGAGTTTTAGAAGATATCTTATAATGCTATAATATTTTCATCCCTTCGGGATTGGGATTTTAAGCCTAAAAGCCGCGCCTGTCGGGCAGAGCTGAGATTAATAAGGGTTTTAAGCCTGGAAGACGCAGATTATTATAAAACAAAATTAATTAAGAATAAGAGTTTTTAAGCCTAAAAGGCTGAAATTATTATAGAACAATAAGAGTTTTCAAGCCAGAAAGGCGAAGATGATTATAGATGAAAATAAATTAAGAATAAAGGTTTTTAAGCCTGAAAGGCTGAAATTATTATAGAACAAAATTAAACATGTATTAAATCCCGAAGGGATGATATAAGACATCTGAGGAGATAAAATCACAATTACATCAACTCAAATTAACCAGGAATATTTGACATGGACGACAGCACACATATAGATATACGGTCTTTGGTAGAGCCCGATTCCTTCCGGGACAACTTGAGCACCGTTACCAAAGAAGGTAAAAGGAAATGGATATATCCGGTAAAGCCGGGTGGTAAATGGTTTAATTATCGGGCTGCGGTTGCGATATTTTTTTATGCCATTTTTTTTATCACGCCTTTCATAAAAGTACATGGCCGTCCGTTTCTTCAGTTTAATTTTCCCGAGGGGAAATTCATACTTTTCAGTTATGCATTCTGGCCTAAAGATTTTTTCATCTTCGGTCTGCTGATGCTGGCTGCGATTGTGTTTATCGCTTTATTTACGAATGCCTTTGGCAGGATCTTTTGCGGGTGGATATGCCCGCAAACGATTTTTATGGAAATGCTTTTCCGGCGGGTTGACTATATGGTTTTGGGAAGCGCTCAAAATCAAAGGCTACTGGCAAAAGCACCCTGGGATTCAAAGAAGACCAGGAAGTATTCACTTCGATATACTTTGTATTTTATCCTCAGCTTCATTATCGCCAATACGTTTCTAAGTTATATTATTGGCGTAGATCAGCTTTTCAAAATTATGACTGAGCCTGTATTCGAACATCTCGGTGGCTTTCTCGCAATATTGATTTTTACCGTTGTATTTTTTAGCGTTTATGCATTTTTGCGCGAACAGGTGTGTACCAATATTTGTCCGTACGGAAGGCTTCAAAGCGTAATGCTCGATAAAAACAGTGTGGTGGTAGCGTATGATTATAAACGCGGAGAACCAAGGGCCAAATTCCGTAAAAATCAAAATGAATCCGATGGCGATTGTATTGATTGCAATGCCTGTGTAAATGTTTGTCCAACCGGCATAGACATTCGGAATGGTACCCAGCTCGAATGTGTGAATTGTACGGCTTGTATAGATGCGTGCAACTTTATGATGGAAAAAGTGGGGCGTCCAAAAGGACTCATCCGTTTTGATTCAGAAAATAATATTGCCGAAGGAAAAAAATTCCGTTTCAATGCGAAGCTAAAGGGCTACAGTGTAGTACTCACTGTATTGATTGCTGCCATTGTCGCCTTACTAATCACCCGAAAAAATATTGACGGCACACTGATGCGTACATCCGGAATGCTATACCAGGAACGGGGTACAGACAGTATTTCAAATCTGTACAATTTAAAACTGATTAATAAATCCATCAAACCATATGAACTGGAATTGAAACCGGATAATTTTGAAGGAAGGGTAGAAGTCGTTGGAAATAGTGATATAAAACTGAAGGGCGAACAAGAGGCAAATGCGACTTTATTTATTGTGAGGGATAAAAAAAGCATTCACGAACGGAAAGAAAAACTAAAGATCGGGCTTTACTTAAAAGGCGAAAAAGTAAATACCATCGGTTCTACTTTTTTGGGGCCGGTTCAGGATGAAAATGAAGATTGATTGGCCTAACGAACCGAATCATAAAAAATGAAAACAATGAAAAACAATCAACATCAAAAAAAATATGGTTTCTGGAACTGGGGAACCGGTATCACCATCACCTTCATCGTTTGTGCATCATTGATGTTGCTACTGGTGTATAAAACAACTACCGTTGACCTCGACATGGCAGAGCCTGACTATTACAGCCAGGAACTAAAGTTTAATCAGAAGCTGCAAGCCATGACCAATGCTAATCAACTTTCTACACCAATTTCAATTTTACAAAATGAGCAGGTGATCAGGATAAATGTACCGCACGAATGTATTCACGGTGCATCCGGCGAGATCCTGCTGTACCGGCCTTCGTCAGAAAAACATGATTTCGTACTGCCATTTGCGCCTGACAGTAATGGTGATATTTTAATTGAAAAAAACCGGTTGATAAAGGGCATTTATAAACTCAAGGCAGATTGGGAAATGAAAGGAAAACCCTATCACCAGGAACAAAGTTTTTTTGTAGAAAAATAATTTTTCATAAATGATTTCCACCTTTTTCATCAGCGCGCTTTTCATTGGTTTTTTGGGTAGTTTCCACTGCGTGGGAATGTGTGGCCCAATAGCGCTTTCATTGCCAGTGAGTCATCTGCAAGGCTTTGAAAAGGCGATGGGTATTGGCTTGTACAATTTAGGGAGGGTCATCATGTATGCCCTTATTGGAATGATCTTTGGAATGGTTGGCCTCAGTTTTAAATACTTCGGCTGGCAGCAGATACTTTCGATTGCATTAGGCGCCGTTCTCATTCTTATCTTTTTATCCCGCGTATTTTCGTTTAAAAAGAATCGAATCTTTTCGATATTTCCTCCCTGGAACCGAAAGGTTATTTTAATACTTACTCCATTGATGACATCAGGAAAAACAAAAAACCTGTTATTTATTGGTTTGCTGAATGGCCTGCTTCCCTGCGGACTCATCTATATCGCTCTCGCGGGAGCCATGGCTACCGGAAACATTTTTTACAGTGCCTTGTTCATGGCAGGATTCGGTGCCGGAACCTTGCCGGCAATGGTAATCGCGTCCTACGCAGCAGGCATGATCTCAATTCCTGTTAGAAATAAAATAAAAAAAGTATTTCCTTATATGCTTGCCGTGATGGGCATTCTTCTTATCCTTAGAGGGCTGAATCTTGATATTCCCTTTTTGAGTCCGGCACTTCATGGGAGCGAGGGAGTGTCTTGTCATTGAATAGGACGCTAAAGGAAAGGTTCAGTTTAGGATTCTACCATCTTTTGACCAGGCCGGGAATTTTAAGAAGAATAGGTAGGTTGGTATAACAGGTGGTGCAGAAGAAAACAGAAATTCGCCTTATAAGTTCATTTACTGTAATTCACCGCGAATATCAGCGTATAAACTATGCAGCTGTAAATGAAGCGAGATTATTAATCGTGCAAACATTTTTTTCTAAAGTACAACAACACTCACCTTTCCTGTTTTTAACATAAGGACTGCTACAATTCCAGCATGACGCCGGTTCTTCAACCGAAACTACAATGTCCATTTCCGCCAGATGCATTTTAAACTGAACGCTCGCTTCCGTGGCCTCAATTGAAGTGATGCTGTTTATATTATATAGCTTACCTATTAGTTCAAACCCCGTTTTTTGTATGCCTTTCAAAGACGCCTTATTTTCCGGCGCATGAATGATCCAAAATCTTTCGGCCATTTCCAGTTCGTACCTGATGATGTATTGAAGTAATGCAGGATAAATTCCCCTGCCACGAAACTGTTCCATCGTTCTGAAGTTCCATAAGTAACGGTTTCCAACAGGTAACACAAGTTCATGATTAAGTTCACCGATAATGGCCTTGCCTCTCGCCATCCAGCCAAATGCAGCAGGCACTTTATTGATATAAGCTACAAAAGCAACATGATCATTCGAAAGCCGCCGCACAACTTCTTCTGCTGTGATACCGGCCATTGCCATAAGTAAAGCAATGTTTGAAGATTCTTCGACATGAAATCCCTGTGGCAATTCTACCTGGGGTAATGTTTGATTTGACGAGAGGGTATAAAGTGACATGGGAGTAGTTATTTAAATATTAGGTAAAAAAAGTGGGAGAAGCACGGCTTCTCCCATTGGCATTAAGCGCATGACTTGCATCCGCAGGTACAATTGATTCCCGGACAATTTTCGCCGCAGGCACATATTCCTGCACCGGTTGAATTACCGCAATTGCACTTTTTGATTGTTGTTTCCATTTTTTTAAAATTTAATTTATGAATTAATTACAGATGCAAAACTACAGTGGCAGGAAGGCGCGACTGTTATAATTTAGAGGCAATAAATTATATAATTCCGGCAATTATAGCATTCTATTTAATCGGTTTTATAACCCTGAAAAGGGTGAGACAATTATAGCATTCTATTAATCGATTTTATAACACTGAAAGGGTGAAACAATTATAGCACTCTATTTAATCGGTTTTATAAACCGAAAGGGGTGATATTTCATCCCTTCGGGATTTTTAAACACTATAAAACGATATTTCTATAATCATTTCAGCCTTTCAGGCTTTGAAAAGTCTAATGTATTGCGTTATTATCTCGCGTGTTTTTAATATATAGAAAATTGGGGCAAACTTGAAAATCGGTGGCCTAAAAACATTCGGAACTGCTCATCTTTGATATTTCAGACTGTAAAAAGCTTCTTGTTTTTCTTTAATGAGACAATTATAGCATTCAATTTAATCGGTCTTATAACCCTGAAAGGGTGAAACAATTATAGCACTCAATTTAATCGGTTTTATAACCCTGAAAGGGTGATATTTCACCCTTTAGGGATTTTCAAACATTATAAAATCGATATTTCTATAATCATTTCAGCCTTTCAGGCTTTGAAAACTCTAATGAATCTGCGTTGCGTATTTTTAATACATAGAAATTGGAGCAAACTTGAAAATTGAATTTTTCAGGCAATTTGCGCTAATATTTATTATTCTTTAGGATTATAAAAATACCTGCCACGGTCAGATAACAGGTATTAATTTGCCGAATAGGTGTGAGTCTAATATAATCCGGAACTGCTCATCTTTGAAATTTCAGACTGTAAAAAGCTTCTTGTTTTTTCTTTAATTTCCTGGGAAACAAAAGAAGCGTTCCCGATTTTTGTAGGCGGTTCGGGATAATATTCGGTAACTAACTGTAACATCTGGGAATAATCTTCGCCCGAAATGAGGCTTGCCAAATGCAAGCCCATATCAATTCCGGCACTGACTCCTGCTGCAGTGATGATTTTCCCATCCTGCACAAAGCGCTCTGATATGGGTTGTGCGCCAAATTTGGGCAATCTATCCAGTACCGCCCAATGGCTTGTTGCCTTTTTACCGGCCAAAAGTCCGGCAGCGGCTAATAAAACAGAACCTGTACATACACTGACAGTCCATTT
>JBQCFO010000217.1:0-2024 GCA_051959055.1 Ginsengibacter sp.
ATTGCAATGGGATTAATTTCTAAAGGCGATCAGTTTGCGGTTCTTTCTGATATTCTGGGCGATGAAGATCATTTGGGCGATATGGATTTTAAAGTAACCGGCACGAGAGATGGAATTTGCGGCGTTCAGATGGATATCAAAGTGGATGGATTGAGCATGGATGTAATGCGGCAGGCGCTTGCCCAGGCAAAGAAAGGCAGAATGCACATTTTGGACGCTATGTATCAATGTATTCCTCAACATAATCCTGATGTAAAACCACAGGCTCCTCGTATGGAAAAATTGATTATTGATTCTGAATTTATCGGAGCAGTGATAGGGCCAGGCGGAAAAATTATCCAGGAAATTCAAAAAACAACCGGCGCAACCATTAATATTACAGAGGTTGGAAAAACCGGGGAAGTAAGTATTTTCTCGGCAAATAAAGAAAGTTTGGATCAGGCTGTTTCCTGGGTCAAAAGCATTGTATCCGTTCCTGAAATCGGGGATGTATATGAAGGCACTGTAAAAGGAATTAAAGAATTTGGTGCGTTCGTTGAATTTTTACCTGGTAAACAGGGATTATTGCACATTTCTGAAATCATGTGGAAACGCCTTGAAAATATGGATAATGTTTTCCAGGAAGGTGATAAAGTAAAAGTGAAATTAGTAGGTGTGGATCCGAAAACGGGCAAATTCAAACTGAGCAGAAAAGCATTGCTGCCAAAACCCGAACAGGGACAGGGAGCACCACAGCACCGCAATAACGATCGTTAATTTTTTTCCAAATAATTCATTCCAAAGCTTGTAAATTTTACAGGCTTTTTTTATGAGATTCTAAATTCAACTTATTTGTCCTTTTACTGGCAGGCCTTAATATTTTCAAAAAAATAATGCTCAAAAAAAAGTATATAAAAATAGAATTAAAAACGACTTCAATTGCTCAGGCTGAAATCCTTATCGCCATATTAGCTGAAAATAAATTTTATGCCTTTGAGGAGCAAAATAATGTGCTCGATGCATACGTTAATAAAGAAGATTTTGATGAACAAAAATTGAAAGAAATTTTGCCCGCAGGAACTTTTTTTACAAAAAATATTATTGAAGAAGAAAACTGGAATCAGCAGTGGGAGCGTGGTATTGAACCGGTGATTGTACATGACTTTGCAGCGATTAGGCCTTCTTTCAGCAAACGGATAAATAAGGTAAAATTTGATTTGGTAATTACTCCAAAGATGAGCTTTGGAACCGGGCATCATGCTACTACTTTTTTGATGATAGAATTGATGCAGCAAGTGAATTTTGAAAATAAAACAGTCGTTGATTTTGGCACAGGAACCGCTGTGCTGTCGATTCTTGCAGAAAAATGTGGCGCATCTAAAGTAATGGCTGTAGACTATGATGAATGGAGTATTGAGAATGCGAAAGAGAATATTGAAGCCAATCATTGTACGGTTATTAGGTTGAAACAACAGGATGATCTTTCAGGAATTGAACCCGCGGATGTTATACTTGCAAATATTAATTTAAATGTTTTGAAAAATGAATCTTCATCCATATCTTCATTATTGAACCCGGGATCATTATTATTAGTTTCCGGTTTTTTATTTTCGGATGAAAAAGAAATGCAACGCATCTTTGAAGAAAAAAAACTTGTTAAAAGACAAACAAAACAAAGGGGAGAATGGTTGGCCGTTTTGTTTGAAAAGCAGTAATTTAAATTTTAAGAAAATTAGGGGAATCGCTCATGAATTAAATCTTATATTTGCTATCCCCGCCACAGATATGAAGCATTAATATGAAAGAATTTATTTTAATAATCCTTGCTTACTTTATTGGTTCCATACCTACTGCAATTATTGTAAGTAAACTTTTTTTCAATATTGACATTCGTGAATACGGCAGCGGCAACATGGGCGCTACCAATACTTTCAGAGTTCTCGGACCCAAATTTGGAACCATTGTAATGGTAGGTGATATGCTAAAAGGAATCCTGGCTGTAGCACTTTATAATTTGCTTCCTTATTATCTTACCAATGAATTAG
>JBQCFO010000218.1:0-10335 GCA_051959055.1 Ginsengibacter sp.
CGGTACTTACTAATATTTTCGGAACCAAACGTGTGGCAGATCTCGCCATTGCATACAAGGTGAAAAAATTTGTGATGGTTTCTACTGATAAAGCAGTGAATCCAACGAATGTAATGGGAACCACCAAACGGGTATCAGAAATATACATTCAGTCATTAAGCGATCACCCGAATTCTGAAACAGAATTTATTACGACCCGTTTTGGAAATGTATTGGGTTCTGCAGGAAGTGTCGTTCGTACTTTTGATAAACAGATCAAAGCCGGTGGCCCGATTACAATTACCCATCCGGACATTACCCGTTATTTTATGACCATCCCTGAGGCTTCTAAATTGGTTTTGGAAGCGGGAAAAATTGGTGAATCCGGTGATATTTTATTGTTTGATATGGGCAAACCTGTAAAGATCCTTGACCTTGCAAAAAGAATGATTCAGCTTGCAGGATTAAAGCCTGCCGATATTGCAATTGTTCAGACAGGATTGCGCCCGGGCGAAAAGATGTATGAAGAGTTATTTAAGGATTCAGAAGAATTTGCAGAAACTTATCATCCAAGGATTTTAAGAGCAAAAAAATCTGCGAATCTTAACGGTGAATTTAATTCCCTGATGATTGAACTGCAAGAAGCTGCAGAAAGCCATAATAACGAAATTATTCCGTTCATTCTACGTAAAATGGTTCCCGAATTTAATTCTACAGGTGCATTAAATAAAGTAGTTGATTTAAGTGCAAAGACGGTTTAGGAAACAAGTTTTTTCGAAAAGCAGTTTTCTGATTATTTGTTCGTTTGATGTTTCTGTTCTTATTTAATTTCCTAATGTTTTGCTGCTTTTTAAAGCATTTATAGAAGCATTGATTCCCTTTTTTAAGAATTTCTCATGAAAGAATGCAAATAAGTATCTTGTGGTATTGTTTTTGTCTTTTATAAAGAGTAAAGTTCCATCCTTATGAAATATTTATGGGTAACGGTTTCATTATTGCTGTTCTGTTTAGCTGCATTTCCTCAGGGTTTACATTTGAATCTTTTTGCCGGTGTTTCCAATTACCAGGGAGATTTGCAAAGAAAATTTATTACATTTAATCAGGCGCATCTGGCAGCAGGCGCCGGTCTTTCTTACGACCTTACTGATCAGTTTTCTGTGAGAGGCGGTATTACTTTTGCAAAAGTCTCCGGAGCCGATAAGTATACCGTGAACAAGGCAAGAAATCTGAGCTTTTATTCAGCAATCACCGAAGGAAACCTGGAATTGGTGTATGATATTTTGCCTGTTGGTTCTCATTCCCTTACTCCTTATATTTTTGGCGGAATTGCGGTTTTTCATTTTAATCCTTACACTTTTGATACAACAGGCAAGAAATATTATTTAAAACCTTTGAGTACAGAAGGAGAGGGATTTATTACCGGTAAAAGCGATTACAATCTTACCCAGCTTGCGATTCCTTTTGGTGCTGGTGTAAAATTGTCTTTAACGGATAACGTGAATATTGGGCTGGAAATGGGATTAAGAAAGACTTTTACTGATTACCTTGATGATGTAAGTTCTACCTATGTAGATAAAAATCTTTTGTTGACAAATCGTGGATCAAAAGCAGTGGAACTGGCTTACAGAGGCGGTGAATTAAAGAATGGCGATCCACAATATCCTCCGGCTGGAACAAAACGAGGCGCTTCAGCGCAAAAAGATTGGTATTATTTTACAGGAATTACCCTTTCTTTCAGCTTAGGTGAAGGTGGATTTGGAAATAAACATTCAGAATACGGATGTCCAGCAATAGCGCGGTAAACCTGACTTAAAATCATCCCTGATTTTCTTTCTTGCATTTTCCTGATTTTAATTTCCGCGCCATCCGCGCAAGAAATCCTGAATCATCATTTTCTTTTTTCCTTCTAATTGAATTTCTTTCAATAAAATATATCCATCCTTTGCAGAAAATTTTAAAAACGTTTTATGATCTGTAAAAAAAATTCCAGGCTGGTTTGAAACATCACTTATTTCTTTCTCTGCTGAAAATATTTTTAATTTTTAATAATAAAAAAAATTAAAAGCGGCTGGATAGGGCGATAATCCACGAATCATGTTATAAATTTCATCTGCATTTTTATTCCAATTTATTTCACATGTTTCTGTAAAAATTTTTGGAGCAGATCGGAAGGTTGAAGGCTGAAGGTTGGAAGTTGAAGTTTGGGGTATTTCCTCAAGTGCTCCTTTTTGTAATTGTTGTATTGTTTTTAAAAGCAAGTCTGCGCCGGCATTCATCATTTTATCGTGTAGGGTGCCTGCTGTTTCCTCTTCAGAAATTGGAATTTTTTGCTGCAACAATATATTGCCGGTATCTATTTCCTGTTGCAGTTTGAAAGTGGTAACACCGGTTTCTTTTTCGCCATTAATAACTGCCCAGTTTATGGGCGCAGCTCCACGGTATTGAGGCAATAAAGATGCATGAAGATTGATGGTCCCCATTGGAGGCATGTTCCAGACTATTTCCGGCAACATGCGAAAAGCTACAACAACCTGCACATCAGCTTTTAATGATTTTAATTCTTCAATAAAATCTGCTGATTTTAATTTTTCCGGTTGCAGGATTTTCAGGTTTTTTTCTAAAGCATATTTTTTTATGGCACTTTGTGCCAGTTGCAGTCCCCGCCCTGCAGCTTTATCCGGAGCAGTTACGACAGCAGCAATGTCATAACCGGCTTCATAAAGTTTATGTAATGAAGGGACTGCAAATTCCGGCGTTCCCATAAAAATAATTCTCAAACTCATTGTTGTTCAAAAGTGGTCAAAGTCTTGAAGGTTGAAGTTTATTCAAAATCTTTATACAATAAATATTTTTTTCTTAATTTTTTATAATTACTCAATGCCGGCTCCCAACTTGCCCGAATTTCTTTTTCTGAAACACCATTTTTTATTTGTTGCCACAGTTCATCATTCCCGGCCAGTTTATCAAAGAAAGAATGTTTCATATCTCCTGATTTTGGGACAAGGAAAAAACTGTCTTTATCCGGGAACAGGCGATACGCATCCATCAGCCATTTCAACTGAACTTTTTTATTTACTTTTTCCAATACTTCTGATGGTGTACCAGACAGGTCCCAGCCATAACAAACCTGGCCATAATGCTTGCTGCTTTTGGCTCCTTCAGTTGGATGCGGAGTAAAAGAATACAAATTTTTTGGCAAAGACGGCGCTCCAAAAACCTCGAATGGCTTATCTGTTCCACGGCCTTCGCTGAGTGTGGTTCCTTCAAAAAAACAGGTAGAAGGATACAAATAAATTGATTGAATGTTAGGCAGATTTGGAGAAGGTTTTACAGGCAAAATATACCGGCTGTTATGATCATAATTCAGGTTTTTTATTACCAGTAAATGAAATGGACTGTCAACGGTTTTTTTAGCATGTTGATAATAACGATATTTTTTATTTGCAGAATCGCTCAGCCATTTTTCTCCTGCCATCATCATCGAATATTCTCCAAGGGTAAGTCCATATACAATAGGAATGGGCTGCATTCCCACAAAGCTTTTATATTTCAAATCTAACACAGGGCCATCTACATAAAAACCATTTGGATTCGGACGATCCAGAATGATCAGTGGAATTGAATTTTCCAAAGCCGCCTCAATATATCTTTGTAAAGAAGAAATAAACGTATAAAAGCGCACACCTACATCCTGGATATCAAAGACCATTACATCTACACCTTTCAAATCTTCAGCCGTGGGTTTATTGTGCTGTCCATAAAGGCTGATCACTTCTATTCCTGTTTCTTTATCAATGGCGTTTCCCACTTTCTCCCCAGCATCGGCATTACCGCGAAATCCATGTTCGGGCCCAAAAATTCTTACTACTTTTATTCCTCTTTTCAATAAAGTATCTACCAGTAGTGAATTTCCAACCGTAGAGGTTTGATTTGCAAAAAGAGCAACATTTTTCCCTTTTAATAAAGGAAGATACTGATCCATTCTTTCAGCGCCTGGAATGATTCTTTTTTGACAATTTACCGTGAAAGTGAATAGAATCAGACAAAAAGCAGAAGTAATTTTTCTTTTCATTGTGTTGGTATAATTTTTTTTTAGGTGTAAAAATAACAGCAAATAGCTATAAAAACTTTGATTTTTTGTGGAAAAAACAATTTTGGTACATTTCATGTAATAAATAAATGAATTTTGCCTCTTGAACACTATCTTCAATAAAAAAATAAAATCATGAGCAAAGCAAAAAAGGGTGACCAGGTAAAAGTACATTACAAAGGAAAGTTAACGAATGGCGAACAGTTCGACTCCAGCGAGGGGAGAGAGCCTCTTGCATTTACAGTCGGCGCGGGCCAGATGATAAAAGGATTTGATGAAGCCATCCCGGGGATGGAAGTTGGTGAAAAGAAGACCATCAATATTGCTCCTGAAAATGCTTATGGGGAAAAAAATACCGATGCTATTATTGAATTTCCCAAATCCAATATACCCGCAGACATGAAACTGGAACCCGGAATGAAATTGCAACTTCAGAACCAGGCAGGGCAGCCCATTCCCGTAGTCGTTACGGAAGTAAAAGACGATGTAGTCGTATTGGATGCCAATCATGAACTCGCAGGAAAAGAATTGATTTTTGACATAGAGTTGGTAGAAATTTCATAAGCACTTAATTAATATTATTGTTTATTTATTGAAATTAAATAATTACAGATAAGGTTGTTGCAGAATTGAGTACAGTCTTTTTGATGTCATTTTTTTTGAGGGCGCAACTTTATTAGCCAAATTTTTGTCTTTTAAAAGTTTTTTGTCTTTTAAAAAATTACCTCGAATCATGAAATTTGTTACCTAGCAATTACGTTATCTTTTATTAATTATCATTCTTAATTTTTTTTCATCTATCTAATCAACATGTCATTAATCATTTCATTTTAAAATAAAAAGTTCATGAAAGCTAAAAATTACCTCTACCTATTTATCACTCTATTGGCATTCAATGCCTGTAAAAAGGATCCGGTTACCAAACCCGTGAAATTTACTTCAACCACTTATGAAAATTTGGGTGCGTTTAATTCAGCGGGAACGCCTCTTAATATGATGCATGAAACGATTTCGCCCGCTATGCTTGATTTCATTAGCACCACACTTCCCGATGGCAAAAATCTGACTCTCTCTCATCCGGAGCTGTTTACAAACCCTGCAATCGCCGATATTACCATTGCAAAGCCATCAGATGTGTATATCACCTTTGTTTCCGGTGTTAGTGCCAATTCCAATTCGATAGCTTTTTACACTTATCATACGGGTCAGCCGCCTACCACTTCAAAAGACATTCAATTGATCACTTATATTTTTCCAAATGCAGGCCATCTTACAGGTTTAGAACCTGGCGATAAGGTAAAACTGGGATCATTTGAAGTAGGAACATCTATAGGTTTTGTTTTAATGCAAAATGCCTGGGATACTACTAAAAGAACCCTGAATAACAACGCAGTTCATTTTTGCTCAAACGATGCGTTGAATCCTGAAGTAGATCCGAAACTGAAAAAACATGCGGTATTAATTCCTTATGCGCCTGAAAATAAAGTGCTGATAGGCTTTGAAGACCGGGATCGTACTTCACCGGATTGCGATAATGATTTTAACGATGTAGTAATTTATTGTAGTGTAGTTCCATCTTAACGCAGCAGTAAAGCTACAAATATCTCCAAATCTTATTTTCAATTTATTCCAAGCGCAGTAGTTTTTCTATTGCGCTTTTTAGTTTTGATAGTCCCATCAGGATAAATAAATAAATGCGCTTAAAACATTTTAAGTGACTGAGCAAAAACCACCTTAAAATTCTGCTGTTTAGTTTCTAATCCAAAAATTTCATGTCTTCTTCACTCAAATTGATATCCACGGCTTTTAAATTTTCTTCGAAATGTTTCAATGAGGACGTTCCGGGAATTGGGAGAAGGCAGGGCGAACGATGCAGCAACCAGGCTAAATTGATCTGTACCTCTGTGGCGTTGTATTTTTTTGCAATTATGGTAACCCTCTCGTCTTTCTTTGGCATCGACTCAATTAAAGAGAAATAAGGAATCATGGAATCTCGTTTTTCTCACAAATCGCAAGCACTTCCTCTCCACTCCGGTTTTCTCCAAATTTCATTTTTACAGTGGTTCGTTGTCCATGTCCATACATATTTTCAACGGATTTATTTATTAGAATAACCCACCTTTCTCTCCAACGCCTCAATCGCATTTACCAAATAAACCATCGGTGCATTCCAGTTAATCGCAATTTCATTCGACGCATACGCTGGCCAATTGTCTGAATAGGCGGTTTCAGGTTCTGTGAATTCATATTTCGTATGGTCCTGCATTCCAGGATTTGGGCCCCCAACCAATAAACCAGGAACAGGATCCGTGACACCGTCGGCAACTGATTGCCGGTGGTGCGGATGCATCGGAGATTTGCTTCCAATATTTGTTACAAAGCAATAGCCGGTTGCATTTCTGCCCAGCAAATAATCGAGGTTCGTCAATGCATAATCAATATATTTTTTATCATCAGTCAATAAATAGGCTCTTATTAATAAAATGCCCTGGTTGGCAGCATTTGCATTTCCACCCCAGTTGAAATCTCTTACTGATTGTCCCATCACCGTTGCAAAAGCATTTGCACTTGCTTTTTCAATATACCCGTTCGCCGTCTCAAGCACTTTTGCTTTCATTATTTTTAAATCATTTTCTGCATAAGAAGGAAAGGTTTTCTGCAGACGAAGCATGGAATAATAAGCCAGCATTCCTACATTGTTCCAGGATGGTAATGACACCGGATCTGTGATATGCTTATCGACTACCTCAAAATACGTTTTGTCTTTTGTGGTAATGAAAAGTTCTGCCGCTGCCCAAAGCCATTCGTCATTAAAATTTCTATCTCCATAACCGCCTGTTGTAATTTCAGGCTTGAATTTTTTATTCATTTCCTGCTGATTGTATTCCAATGAAGGATTAAGCAAAGCCCACGCCCATGCTCTTTTTGAAGCAATAAGGCAACTATCCGAAAGCCCGGGAAGTTCTTTTGTAAATTGTTTTAAAATACGAGCTGCCTGCGCGGTAACTGATGCAAAATCCAATGTAGCCGCAGTTCCTTTTTGCACTACATATCTGGGCAATTGTGTAACTCCGGGCATCACCATTCCATCAAAATCCGCATTAGTGCATTTGTTGTAAACACCTCCGTCGTTCGGATCCTGCATTGTCAGTATCCAGCGAAGGTTGTAAATGATTTCATTCAAAATATCCGGAACTGCATCATTACTTTCAGGAAAATTGGTTTTCAATTTTTTAAAATAATCCGGAAAATCTTCATAAGCTGATAATAAAGTGCCCATCGTAATTCCTGAATTCACAATGTATTTATTGTAATCTCCGGCGTCGTACCAGCCACCCGGAGTGGAAATAATGGTTCCTGCCGGTCGCGTTTTTGTAGCTGCGGAAGGATGAATGTAAACTACAGTATCAGGATGTCCTGCTGAACGATGCCATTTCCCTGCATATTTTTCTTCCAAAGGCATGGAAACTCTTTGATAATAATATGCTTTAAGAACGGCGGCGCCGACATTTTGATTTACAGAATCACTGATTTCAAAAACATAAGAAGTACCAACACCGGGAATACAAATGACAAAGTTTCCTTTGCCCGTAAACGAAGAAAAAACCGCGATTTTTGTTTTGGTAGATGAATAGGCAGATTGTTTTTCTTCACTCAGTTTTCCTCTGAAAACGGTGTCTCTTAAATTGGTCGAAGCAATGTAAAAGTCGTTGGAAGTAACTTCTCCGGTTACAACCACCTGTTTTGGAGCATTTGGGTAAAAACCAACCTGGTTTAATTTTATTTGATCGGTTACCGTTTGTGAGAAAGAGGAAAAGGGTGTGAGCAGTAATAATACTACGAGGTATTTAAAAACTACTTTGCAAGTATTGATTCTGGAAGACCGGAAAAATTTATTTATCATAAAAGACTTTTTGGGCTCGAATTTACGGACAGAAGCTCATCATTGTTCCAGTGTTCTACCGATTGATGGCAATTTCCGTGTGCTTTCATTTAATGTATATACTAATGATTTCTTTTCAATGTGATTGAAAGATAATAGTAAATTAGCTGCTTATTTGAAAAACAACACCAACATTCTAAAGGAAAAAAAATAAAAGACATTCACATGAATACTTTTAAGAAAATAAAATCCGATAGCTTTCGGATCGGGCTTATTTGTTTGTTTACTGTGAGTAGCAGTGTAGCATTTGCACAAACCCGCTCTACTCAGGATTTTGACAATAACTGGAAATTTATTCTTGACAGCACGCACAATTATTCTGAAATAAATGTAAAAGACAATAATTGGCGTACACTTAATGTGCCCCACGATTGGAGTATTGAAGGCTCATTTAGTAAAGACAATTCTGCCGGTGCCAGTGGTGGCGCTTTGCCGGGAGGAATTGGGTGGTATCGAAAAGCATTTACTATTCCTGCATCAGAAAAGGGACAATCTGTTTTTATCAGGTTTGATGGTGTTTATAAAAACAGTGAAGTTTGGATCAATGGAAATTCTTTAGGCATCAGGCCAAATGGCTATATCACTTTTCAATATGATTTAACGCCTTACCTGAAATACGGCAATGAAAAAAATGTAATTGCGGTAAAAGTGGATAATTCAAAACAGCCAAATTCGCGCTGGTACTCGGGTTCAGGAATTTTTAGAAATGTATGGCTCATCAAAACAAACAAATTGCACGTGGATAAGTGGGGCACTTTTATTACCACTCCAAATGTTTCTGAAAAAACAGCAACAGTAAATGTATCTACTCAAATTAAAAATCAATTTCCTTCTGCAAAAAACATTATTTTAAAAACCACACTTTTTGATGCTGCAGGAAAACAAATTGCAACAGCTTCTAAAAAAGCTACAATACCAGAATCTGAAAAAGCGTTTTCGTTGGATCAATCTTTTACAATTAGCAATCCAAAACTGTGGTCACTTGATAATCCTTATTCATACAAAGCCGTTTGCGAAATTATCGTGGATGGAAAAGCCATAGATTCTTACGAAACAAAATTTGGTGTCCGCTCTTTTTATTTTGATGCAGATAAAGGATTTTTCTTAAATGGAAAACACGTCAAAATTCTCGGCGTGTGTGATCATCATGATTTGGGAGCTCTTGGTTCTGCAATCAATACACGAGCGATAGAACGGCAGTTGCAAATGTTGAAAGCAATGGGCGTAAATGGAATCAGAACATCACACAATCCACCGGCACCGGAGCTTTTAGATCTTGCTGATAAAATTGGATTTGTGGTAATGGATGAGGCATTTGATATGTGGAAAAGACCCAAAACAAAATATGATTATCATCTTGATTGGGATCAATGGCATAAAAGAGATTTGCAAGACCAGGTTTTAAGAGACAGAAATCATCCGTCCGTTTTTATCTGGAGTGTGGGGAATGAAATCCCGGAACAGTGGGGCGAAAAAGGCGATACATCAGGGCGCGAAATCGCCAGAGAATTGGTTCATATCGTTAAATCATTAGACACAACAAGGGAAATTGTTACTGCAAACAATGAACCCAACAAAGGCAACAATATTATTGAATCAGGTGCTTTTGATTTAATTGGTTACAATTATCATCACGATCAATGGGCAGATTTTCACAAGCTTTGGCCGGGTAAAAAAATGATCGTTACGGAAAGTACTTCAGCTCTCGAAATGCGCGGTTCTTATGATCTGGTACCTTTTGATTCTATCCGCCGCTGGCCGGAGCGTTGGGACAAACCCTTTGTAAATCCCAATGGTGGTTATACCGTCTCTGCTTATGATAATGTAAGTACGACCTGGGGTTCCACTCATGAAGAAAGCGTGAAAGCGTTATTGAAAAGTGATTTGGTTGCCGGTATGTATATCTGGACTGGCTTCGATTATTTGGGTGAACCAACACCTTATTCATGGCCAGCGCGTAGTTCTTATTTTGGTATTATTGATCTGGCTGGCTTTCCGAAAGACGTATATTATATGTATCAAAGTGTGTTTACCAACAAACCGGTTTTGCATATTTATCCGCATTGGAACTGGAAGAAAGGCGACACCGTTGATGTGATTGCTTATTATAATAATGCTGATGAAGTGGAATTGTTTTTGAATAATAAATCACTCGGCGTGCGTAAAAAATCAGGTGATGATTTGCATGTAAAATGGACCGTTCCTTTTGAACCGGGAACCTTAAAAGCCATATCAAGGAAAGATGGGAAAACTGTTTTAACTGCGGAAAGAAAAACCGCGGCAGCGCCTGCAAAGATTATTTTAAAAGCAGACAGAAATAACA
>JBQCFO010000219.1:0-9016 GCA_051959055.1 Ginsengibacter sp.
CAAAGTATTTATATCAAAAACAAACAGATCAGTCCTTTTCATTCAACAACTTTTCAAGTGTTTCCTGAGTAAGCCCGCGTTCACTGGTTTTTTTTTGAACCTTATCAAGAAATTCAAAAAAATTGTTTCTTTCTGCTTCTCTGATTTTTTGTGCAATTCGTAATTGTAAATCCCTTTCCATCTCTTCCTTGAATTGAGAAGGCGCATTACGCCACGCCTTAGCAATTTCGTTATTTACTTCAAGAATGATTCTTTCCATAACTGTCCGTATTTTATGTTTTCCAAATTTAAGAAAAGAGATGATGGTAAAAAAGGAATTACAAAAACAGTTATGTAGTTCAAATTGTCGCTGATTGGTGTCACCAGCCTGATAGTGGAAAAGAATTTGTTTAAAATTTCTTAAAGACTGCTCATTTCGGAAAGTCTTTATGAAATAAATCTTTCTTTGCATCTATCCCGTAAAGGTTGATCACTTTTTTTCGATACAACCTTGCGGCGTAGTTTTTTATCTTTAAAATAAAACCACTTTCATGCAATTGAAGTTTTCAAATCTATTGAGTATCGTTTTCATGATTATTATTTGTTTTTGTTTTTCGAATTCGATGGCACAAAAAATAAAAAATAATTATGATGCACAATGGAAAAAAGTAGAAGCTTTTCAAAAAAAAGGATTGACAAAATCTGCTTTACAGGAAGTAGAAAGTATTTATAGCGATGCTAAAAAAAATAATAATGATCCACAAATTATCAAAGCATTGTTATTCAAAATAAATCTGCGTCAGAATATCGAAGAAGATGCTTCTGTAAAAAGCATTGATTCGCTGGAAAGAGAAATTACAATTGCCAAAGAACCGGCGAAGTCAATCCTGCAAAGCATTGCAGCGCAACTCTATTGGAATTATTTTCAACAAAACCGGTATAAACTCTATCAAAGGACGAACACTGTAAATTTTGATAAAAAAGATATCGCCACATGGACCTCCGATGATTTGCATCAGAAAATTGCCGCATTATATGTTGCTTCTTTGAAGAATGAAAAACTTTTGCAACAAACAAAATTAGAGCCTTTTGATGCAATCATTTTAAAAGGGAATGTACGCAATCTGCGTCCAACACTTTTTGATTTGCTTGCTCATCGCGCGCTGGATTATTTCAAAAATGATGAACGCGATATTACCCGGCCGGCTGATGCTTTTGAAAGAAAGGATGCAGTAGCGTTTGCGCCGGTAAACCAATTTATAAAGGTAAATTTTATTTCGAAAGATTCCAGTTCACTTCATCAGAAAGCCTTAATTATTTTTCAAAAATTATTAGCGTTTCATCAAAACGATAAAAACGCTGATGCATTGATTGATGCGGATATGGAACGGATCAATTTTGTATACCAGTATGGGGTAATGCAAAATAAAGATTCGCTGTACACCGGCGCATTAAAGCATCTCAGTGAAAAGTATGCAGACAATCCTTTATCAGCGCAAGCCACATTTCTAATAGCACAAAATATTTACAGCAAAGCTATTGAAGCGAACAGAAGTAAAGATTCCTCTGGCTTCACAATCATAAGAGCAAAAGAAATTCTTGATAACCTGGTAAATAAATTTCCAAAAAGCGAAGGGGGTATCAATGCGCAAAATCTTTTGAAAACCATTTTGCATCCTACATTAAATCTTACGACTGAAAAGATAAATGTTCCTTCACAGCCTTTCAGAACATTGGTAAATTATCAAAATTTCAATACCGTTTATTTTAGAATTATTGCATTAACACCTGATTTGAAAAAGAGTTTGCAAAAAGAGTATGACAACGATAAACTTTTTCAAAAATTGATTTCGCTGAAATCCTTGCGCACATGGAAACATGATTTACCAAAAACCAATGATTATTTTACTCATTCTGCAGAAGTGAAAATAGATGCATTACCTGTTGGAGAATATGCATTGATCGGAAGCGCTGATCAGAATTTTAGTCTTGATAAAAATCCGCTCAGTGCACAATATTTTTATATTTCTGATATTAGTTTTATCAATAGTGGCTTACAGTATTTTGTGCTGAACCGAACCACAGGTCAGCCTTTGAGCGCTGCAAGTATTCAGGTGTGGAATCAAAAATATGATTATTCAACGCGAAGTAATACATTAACGAAACAGGCAAAATATATTGCTGATAAAAACGGATATTTTGAATTATCCGAGCTTAAAAATGAGAAAAATTATTCGCAAAATATCAGGCTCGATATTACTTACAAAAACGACCGGTTATTTTTGGACGATTATCAATACATCTACTATAATTATTACAACCAGGACGAATCAGATTCTGATTATAAGGATCAGGAAAAATTTGATGAAGACCATGCAAAAGTTTTTTTATTTACCGACAGAAGCATTTATCGGCCGGGACAAACCGTTTATTTTAAAGGAATTGGTGTTACCAAAAATTTTAAAACCAAAAAATCGATTCTGCTTCAATCGAAGGATTCATTAAACATTATTTTTTCTAATGCCAACAATCAAAAAAATGATTCGGTAAAAGTTTTACTAAATGATTTTGGTTCGTTCAATGGAAAATTTAAAATACCGGAAAATAAACTGAATGGTGAATTCAATATTTATGTAAAAAAATATGAGAATTCGTCCGTTTCATTTTCAGTAGAAGAATATAAACGTCCCAAATTTTATACAGAATTTGAAAAAGCAAAAGGAAGTTTTCGTGTAGGCGATACCGTTAGTATCACGGGTTTTGCAAAAGCTTATGCAGGCAATAATATTGATGGCGCTAAAGTTTCTTATAGAGTAACAAGAGTAGCGCGATTCCTTTATCCGTGGATGTTTTGGCGCAAGCCTTTTCCAATTGCAAGGCCAATGGAAATTGCAAATGGCGAAATTACAACTGATGCTGATGGAAAGTTTACCATAAAATTTGCTGCCATTCCTGATTTGAGCATTGATAAAAAAACCGATCCGGTGTTTGATTACAAAGTAGAAGCAGATGTAACAGATATCAATGGCGAAACCAGAAGCGCGAATATTACCGTTCCGGTCGGTTATAAATCTTTGAATTTGCAAATTATTTTGCCGCAAGAGGTTATTAATAAAGACAGTTTGCAAAGCATTTCTGTTAGCAGTAAAAACCTGAGCGGCGAACCTGAAAGGGTAAAAGCCGATGTGAAGATTTATAAACTGCAAGTGCCCGAAAGGCTTATCAGGCAAAGGCTTTGGGATGAGCCGGATGAATTTATTTATACCAAAGATGAATTCATAAGATATTTCCCGCACGATGAATATAAAGATGAAAGAAAAAAAGAATCGTGGGCAAAAGGTGAAATGGTTTACTCAAAAACAGATACTGTTTCACAACTTTCAATCTTCAACTTTCAACCTTCAACTTTTCAGCAAGGTTGGTACGTAATTGAATCAACAGCAAAAGACAAATATGAACAGGAAGTAAAAGATGTAAAATATTTCCAGGTGTATGATGCAAAATCAAATACGCTTCCTGGGTATCAATATGTTTGGAATTATCAGGAAAAAAATAATGTTCAACCGGGAGAAACCGCAAAAGTTACAACCGGCACTTCTGTAACCGATGTGTTTTTAATTCAGGAAATTAATAAAAGCAGGACTACAGACGACGGACAACAGACAACCAACAGTAAACAAACAAATACGTGGAATTTTTATTCTTTGAATAATGGTAAAAAAACTTTTGATTTTAAAATTACAGAAGATGACCGTGGAGGTTATGGCGTAAATCAATTTTTTGTAAAAGACAATCGCTTTTATTCGGTTTCAAATACAATTAATGTTCCCTGGAGCAATAAAGAACTCAACATTTCTTTCGACACCTATCGCGATAAAACTTTACCGGGAAGTGAAGAAAAATGGAAAGTAAAAATAACAGGATCTAAGGGTGAAAAAGTAGCGACTGAAATGCTGGCAAGCATGTATGACGCTTCATTGGATCAGTTCAAAGCACATTCATGGAGTAAACTGGATATTTGGCCAAACTACAGTGGATACAATACCTGGAACGGGCAACAGAATTTTATTGGTGTAAATTCTTTTGAAAAATATTGGAATGAAAAAACGATTCCTCAAAAGGAAAAGAATTATGATGCGTTGAATTATTTGCCCGCTTACCATTTGTATTCTGATGTCACCATTGTTGGATATGGAACGAAACGGGCTGCAGTTCCGGGTATGATGATGAAAGAAAGCAATGTTCAGTTTACTCCTCCAAAAATTGTCCCTGATGAAGAAGTGTTACAGGTTGCTGATTCTGCTTCTTTTGTTACAGATAATTCACAAAATAATCCGGGCTCTATTGACCAATCCCAAATCCAAATCCGTAAAAATTTCAACGAAACCGCTTTCTTTTTCCCTGAATTAAGAACAGATAAAGATGGAAATATTGAATTCAGTTTCACAATGCCCGAAGCGCTCACCCAATGGAAACTGATGACGCTTGCTCACACAAAAGACCTGGCAAGCGGCTATGCAGAAAAAACAATTGTTACGCAAAAAGATTTAATGGTTCAGCCAGATGCGCCGCGCT
Source organism: Ginsengibacter sp. (assembly GCA_051959055.1). Lineage (GTDB taxonomy): Bacteria > Bacteroidota > Bacteroidia > Chitinophagales > Chitinophagaceae > Ginsengibacter. The sequence goes on from JBQCFO010000219.1 coordinate 4,555, forward strand.
TTTTACGCGAAGGAGACAAGATGGAATTCAGCGTCAAGATTGTGAATATGAGTGATAAGGAACTGAATGGAAATGCTGAATTGCAATTATTAAATGCCACAACCATGAATCCGGTGGATGAACGGTTCAAAAATTCCAATCGCATTAAACCCTTCACCGCAGCGGCCGGACAGAGCACTGTTGTAAATTTCCAGATTGAAATTCCAAACAATTTTAATGATGCGGTTGTTTATAGAATTGTGGCAAAAGCTTCTTCCTCCCTCTCCTTTGGAGAGAGTCGGGGTGAGGCCAGTGATGGTGAAGAAGCTGCGATTCCCGTTGTTACCAACAGAATGCTCATAACAGAAACGATGCCTTTGCCGGTTCGCGGGAATGGAAGTAAAGATTTTAAATTTGAAAAACTGCTACATGCCGATACGTCCAAAACCCTTACCAATTATGGAATAACGGTAGAATACACAACGAATCCCGCCTGGTATGCCGTTCAGGCTTTGCCGTATCTGATGGAATATCCTTATGAATGTACGGAGCAAACTTTCAATCGTTTTTATGCGAATGCGCTTGCAGAAAAGATTGTAAATTCTTCTCCGAAAATAAAAGCCATTTTTGAGAAATGGGCTTCTCTCCTCTCCCTGGGGAGAGGGGCCGGGGGTGAGGCCGATTCTTCCACTTTGATGAGCAATCTTCAAAAAAATGAAGAATTAAAATCTGTTTTACTCGAAGAAACTCCGTGGGTGTTGCAGGCGCAAAATGAAGCGCAGCAAAAGAAAAATATTGCCTTGCTTTTTGACATGGTGAAAATGAGTCTTCAATTGCAATCAGCGATTGATAAATTGAAAGAAATGCAATCGCCCAACGGAGGATTTGTTTGGTTTAAAGGCGGCCTCGACAATCGCTACATGACGCAATACATCGTAACAGGAATTGGTCATTTGAAAAAATTAAATGCCATTCCAGTAAACCAACAAATAGCGCTAAAATCTGTTTTGGATAAAGCAATTCCTTACCTGGATAAGCGATTGAAAGAAGATTACGACCAATTAGTAAAAAGCAAAGCAGATTTAAGCAATAATAATCTTTCTGCTATCGCTATTCAATATTTATACATGCACAGTTTCTTTCCTGAATATCCGGTTGCCAAAGAAACAGAAACTGCGTTTAACTATTTCCGTAATCAGGCTAAAAAATACTGGCTGAGTGAAAGTAAGTATGAGCAGGGAATGATTGCGCTCGCGCTCAACAGGACGAATGACAATGCCACAGCAATTGCCATTTTAAAATCATTAAAAGAAAACTCAATCAACAACGAAGAATTAGGAATGTACTGGAAAGATTGGGACAAAAAAGGCTATTGGTGGTACCAGGCGCCGATAGAATCTCAAGCATTGATGATAGAAGCTTTTTCTGAAATTGCTCAGGATGCGAAAACGATTGGAGATTTGAAGACGTGGTTATTAAAAAACAAACAAACCAACAATTGGAAAACGACCAAAGCCACTGCTGACGCTTGTTACGCACTTTTATTGCAAGGGACGAATTGGTTAGGCGAAGAAAAAAATGTAGTAATAAAATTGGGTTCCATAACTATGAACAGCAAAGATGAAAAGCAGGAAGCAGGAACCGGTTATTTTAAAAGGAAAATTGACGGCGATAAAGTAAAACCAGAAATGGGAAACATCAAAGTAACGCTTTCTTCCAGCTCCTCCTCCGCAGGAAGCCGGGATGAGGCTTCACCTTCGTGGAATTCTGTTTACTGGCAGTATTTTGAAAATTTAGATAAAATAACTTTCTCAGAAACGCCATTAAAACTTTCTAAAAAATTATTTATTGAAAAGAATTCTGATAAAGGTCCCGTTCTAATTCCTGTAAATGATGGCGATAAATTGCATATAGGAGATAAAATAAAAGTTCGTATCGAACTTAGCGTTGACCGCGATATGGAATATGTACACATGAAAGATATGCGCGCCAGCTGCATGGAGCCAACGAATGTCATCAGTCAATATAAATACCAGGACGGACTTGGATATTATGAAACCACAAAAGACGTAAGCACGAATTTCTTTTTTGGCTATCTGAATAAAGGAACTTATGTTTTTGAATACCCAATTTTTGTAATACATGCCGGAAATTTCAGTAACGGAATCACCACAATTCAATGCATGTATGCACCGGAATTCACTGCGCATAGTGAAGGAGTGAGAGTGAACGTGAGTGAGTAGAATCTTTAAGACCTAACAGGTTTTGAAAACGCGTTAGGTCTTTTTTTCTTATTTATAGGCGATAAATTTTTGCTCAGCCTTTACGATTTTTTCAAAAAAACTTTTGAAAACCGGATAATCTTCAGGAGAAATTTGCTGGCTTCTTGCATCTGAAAATTTCCTGGTTATCACCAATTTATCGCTGGCCTTCAAAGTATATTCAATGGAATATTTCAAGTCTTTAAATGAAAGCGTTTCATTTTTTGGCAATTCTATAAACTTCTTACCTGCGGGAGCAGTAATATTTACTGTAGTTTCATAACCGTCGGCATTTTCATAGTTCCAGTATTCAATTGGATAAACTCTTTTATCTGAAGAAAAATTATCCAAAGTGGCTACAATATCAGGATAAACTATTTTAAATGTAAATAAGCTGCCAATTTCCGCAATCTCATTTTGTACTTTATAATGATAAGTATATTGCACGGAATCGTTCAGTTTATCCAGTTCATCAAAACTTACTTTATCTAACCGCACATTATTTTTGTAAGAACCCGCAACGCTTTTTTCCATATCCTGCAGTTGTTTTTCCTTGTCCAGGTTTTGATAATTTTCTCTTACAGGAGATGAAAATGCGCCGTATTTTACCGTTTTCACATCTATACTCAAATCATCGTTATCCGGCAGGATATCAATTACTCTTTTAATAATATCTTTCGTTCTGTTTGCTGGTTTTAATTGGATTAGTTCTGCATTTTCATTTGCAGATTTCAATGGAATTTCGAGTGCCAAAGCGCCATTCAGGTTGTTTGGCAAACTTGTGAAAGGAAGATAATTATCGGTTAATTCTATGTAATAGCTTTTATTATCCAACACGGCTTTTGCAATGCAGTGATTGAATTCAACAGACGGTAATAAAATATCTTTTTGTCCATTATCTCTTGTATCTATCAAAACCATTTGCGCTTTGATACCTGCCATTCGTGCGAGCATTACAAACAAATTGGAAAGGTCTTTGCAATCGCCAAGCCTTGTGTTGAGAGTAGTAGAAGCTCTTTGGGGAACAAATGCGCTTTGCCTGAATGAAACTGAGCTGTAGCGGATGTTTGATTCGATGTATTCGTAAATTATTTTAGCTTTCTCAAATTGGGTCATTTTTTTATTTTCATCCGGAAATAATTTTTTATACAAAGCAGATATTTCAAAATCTATTTCTGATTTATTGTTACAAACATCGCTGTACCAATTCGCAATTTCTTTCCAGGTTGAAACAGTAGAAACGTGCAGAACCGTCCCTTCATCTGCTGTCAAAGGCATTAACGGTTCGTCTTTCAACGGCTCCGGTTTTGTGATTACCCAACTGTATTGATTGAAATCTTCTACGTTTGTTTTAACCGGTTGAACATTTGAATTTGAAAAGAGATAATTTATTTTTTGTCCGGCAGGCACCAATAAATTGTATTTCGTTACAGCAGAATAAATTTGGCCTCCGAAATAATATCTGTCCCAAAAATCTTTTGCGAAACGGCCATAGGTATAGTTTTGCAAACGGTATTTGAATACGATGATATCACCCGCCTGTAAGTTGGTAAATACGATCTGGTTATCGTTTCTTTCGCCCTCTATTTTGGATTGATTTTTCTTGATGATCTCTGCTTTTTCAATAAGAAGGGTTTGGGAATTATTGTAGCCAATATTTGATTCTTTAAATCTATCAACGCCCTTGTCATTCGTGATTTTTATGATGATGCTCACATATTCTTCGTTAGCGCCATCAGAATAAATTACCACATCTTTTTGATCAAGAATATAGTAAAATCCATAGTCCGTATTTTTTGCTTCTTCCGGTTTATCTTCTTTTATTATTTTATCAATATCCATCACCGGAAATAATTTATAGATATCCGGTTTGTTATTTAGTTTCCTTATTTTACTGATAATGTCATACTGATTCGGGTCAAATTTAAGAGATTGATTGTAGGAATCCAGCGCTGTTGAAACATCCTTTTTTTCATTTTTAATATCTCCCAATTGCTCCCAGTAACTTTCATTATATGGCGACAATGCCAATGATTTGCGGATATAATCTTCAGCCTTGTCATATTGTTTTGTAGAATAATAATATTTAGATAAATTATAAAAACCTCCCGGAGCGTAAGGGAATATTTTTGATAATTTTTCTTTAATCTCTAATCCTTTTTTTGTATTTCCCTGTTCGATAAGAATATCCGCATATTTTGTATAAGTATCATAATCATAAT
>JBQCFO010000220.1:0-2032 GCA_051959055.1 Ginsengibacter sp.
AAAACCCATCATTCTTGAAAGAGGAAAAGAAGTAAGGGCGCGAAGAAGAGACCTCGCTCTTTTGAATAAAGAAGGCATCATTAATCCTGAAAGTAATTATTGTTTTGGTGAAGGTGGTGCAGGCACCTACAGCGATGGAAAATTATATACAAGAAGTACCAAACGCGGCGATATCAATCGCATTTTAAATTTGTTTGTTCATTTTGGCGCTCATGAAAATATTTTATTTGACGCGCATCCACATATTGGAACCAACAAGCTTCCGGCAATTATAACGGCCATGCGTACACGTATTTTAGAATGTGGAGGTGAATTTCATTTCAATAAAAAAGCAGTGGATTTTATTATTGAAAAAGACAAAATAAAATCCATAAAAACAGCTGATGGAGATCTTTTAACGGCAAATTCTTTTATCCTGGCAACGGGCCATTCTGCAAGAGACATTTTTCTTTTATTAGAACAAAAAAAGATTCAAATAGAGGCAAAAGGTTTTGCACTGGGCGTAAGGATTGAACATCCACAGGAACTGATCAACACGATTCAGTATGGACCACAGTATGGGAACACTGATTTACTTCCGCCGGCATCATACAGCCTGGTGCAGCAGGTAGATGGACGAGGCGTTTTTTCTTTTTGTTTGTGCCCGGGTGGTATCATAGCTCCTGCATCTACCAACGAAAACGAACTGGTAGTAAATGGCTGGAGCCCATCTAAAAGAAACAACCCTTATGCAAACAGCGGCATGGTGGTGCAGGTAGAAATTGAAGATGTTATTAAATATTATTCTGCAGGAAAAAGTAAACCAGAAAGTCATTTTCATTCACCTTTACTGATGATGAATTTTCAAAAGGAAATTGAACAAAAAGCTTTTGAAACCGGAGGAGGAAAATTTGTTGCACCGGCGCAAAGAATGGTCGATTTTACCCAGGAAAATTTTTCTGCTTCATTACCAAAATGTTCCTATTTGCCCGGGATTGGATCAGCGATTTTAAAAGACGTGTTACCGCCATTTATTAACAGCAAATTGAAAAAAGCTTTTAAATCATTTTCCAAAAAAATGCCTGCAAAAAATAAACATCACGGATATTTTACAAACGAAGCGGTTTTGGTAGCAACAGAAAGCCGTACTTCTTCACCTGTTAGGATTCCGCGCGATGAAAAATTATTGCATCATCCACAAATAAAAACTTTATTTCCGTGTGCCGAAGGAGCAGGTTATGCAGGTGGAATTGTAAGCGCAGCAATGGATGGAGAAAGAGTGGCAAAACAATTAGCTAATGTGCTGATATAGGAGCACGATGTAAAACGAATAAAATATTTCGACAGTAAACTAACACCCGCCCGTCAGGCTGGTAATAACCCGCTTTTCAATTCAGTATTTAAAAAAAACGAAAAAAGATCTTCTTATTAAAGTTGAAAGCTTCATTCTTTTTTTATTTACAAATGAAAAGATGAAATTTGTAAGATGCAATTCGACAGAAAAGATTTAACAGACATCACACTTACAGAACTTTACAAAGAACTGCTTCTTCCGCGAATGATTGAAGAAAAAATGCTCTTGTTGCTGAGGCAGGGAAAGGTTTCCAAATGGTTTAGCGGCATTGGACAGGAAGCCATTTCGGTTGGCGCTACTTATGCACTTCGTCCAGATGAATGGATTATGCCTTTGCACAGAAACCTGGGTGTTTTTACCACCAGAAAAATGCCATTGAAAGATTTGATAAAACAATGGCAGGGCGCTCTGGATGGGTATTCCAAAGGAAGAGAACGCAGTTTTCATTTTGGAAATAAAGAACATTTTATTTGCGGAATGATTTCGCATTTGGGGCCACAACTTTCTGTTGCTGATGGCGCAGCGCTTGCTTACAAACTGAAAAATGAAGAAAAAATTTCACTGGCTTTTACCGGAGAAGGAGGCACAAGTGAAGGCGAATTTCATGAAGCGCTGAATGTAGCCGCGGTTTGGAATTTACCGGTAATATTTATCATAGAAAATAACGGATATGGTTTAAGTACACCAATTATTGAACAA
>JBQCFO010000221.1:0-7616 GCA_051959055.1 Ginsengibacter sp.
GAATTGCAAAATGCAGTTGTTGCCAGTGATGCGTTTTTTCCTTTTGATGATTCTGTAAAAATCGCGTTCAGCGCTGGTATTTCAGCATTTATCCAGCCGGGTGGCTCTATACGCGACAAAGATTCCATCGCCTTTTGCAAAGAAAATAACCTTGCAATGATCATCACCGGATTGAGGCATTTTAAACATTAAACCAATTTGAAAAAGCAAAATCAGGCGTATTTCTTCGTTTGTTGATTAATCAGTTTCATTTCTCATTTACCCTGAAAGAGACTTTACAAATCACTCCATAAGAACTTACTTTTTCATCTTTTACATGTACTTTAAAATCTTTTACATAGACAGAATCAATGTTCTTGATGGTTTTTGAAACTTCTGAAACAGCATTCTGAATTGCATCGTCGAAACTTTTGTCGGAAGAAGCGATTACTTCTATTACTTTTACTATTGGCATAATTAAATGGTTTTTTGAATGATTAAAATTTGATTAGAATATCATCAATTTGATTAGAATATCATCAACACAAAAGTTATTCCGCTTTTGTAGGGGCGATGCTTGTGGTTGGCCTTTGTCGTTGTGCCGGTTCACCTTGCAGGCACAATTTTGTAGGGGCAACCCTTGCTGTTGCCCCTCCTTGTTGTGACCGTTGCTCTTGCATCCAATTGCCGTAGGGGCAAGCCCTGCCCCCTACGGCAATAAACAAAGAAATAGTAAGAATTTCTGTTTTCTAAAGAAAGTATTCAATGGGTTTTGAAACTTATTGCAGCCTTTTAAGAGAAGCGAGAATCCTTTCTTTTGTTTCTTCATCACTTAGGGTTTCCGGAAGAAATTTTTCGCCGATTAATTTTTCATAAAGCTCTATATAACGGTTGCGGATAACCGAAATCCATTCATCAGACATTTCGGGGACCTGCTGCCCTTCTTTTCCCATAAAATTATTTTGAATCAGCCATTCCCTTACAAATTCTTTGCTTAGTTGTTTTTGTTTTTCTCCTTTCAATTGTCTTTCTTCAAAACCATCCGCATAAAAATACCTTGAACTATCCGGCGTATGAATTTCATCGATCAGAATGATTTCATCACCCAGTTTTCCAAATTCATATTTTGTGTCTACGAGTATTAACCCTCTTTTGGCAGCAAGCTCTTTGCCCCGTGCAAAAAGCTGCAAAGTATATTTTTCCAGTTGCTCATAATCTTTCTGAGAAACAAGATTTCTTTCGATGATTTCTTCTTTACTGATATCTTCATCATGGCCTTCAGCAGCTTTGGTGGATGGAGTTATGATTGGTTCCGGGAAATAATCATTTTCCTTTAATCCTTCAGGCATTTCTACGCCGCACAAAATATTATTTCCAGAGGAATAAGTACGCCAGGCGTGACCTGTCAGGTTTCCCCGAACCACCATTTCTACTTTAAACGGAACACATTTTAAACCAACAGAAACATTTGGAGCGGGAGTATCCAACAACCAGTTCTTACAAATATCCTGTGTGGCCTGCAACATATAAGCTGCAATTTGCGTGAGCACCTGTCCTTTATTTGGAATTGGTTTAGGCAATATCACATCAAAGGCAGAAATGCGGTTGCTGGCAATCATCACCAGCAGCTTATCATTAATCGTGTAAACATCTCTTACTTTTCCTTTATAAAAATCTGTCTGACCCGGAAATAAATTTGAATTCATACAATAAAATAAGATGCAAAAGTGCGGATAAATTTTTAGTAAATAATAAAAACACGCTTGCTTTCCTAATCATAAAAATATTTTTGTAGCATCAATACAATCATTAATTTGCTGTTTCAATTTCTAACCCAATCATAAACTATGAGAAAGATCTTCATGAGAATACTATTCCTTGCTCTTGCAAATATTTTTTCAATTGCTGTTTTTGCACAAGCCAAAAATATTAAAGGAAATGTGATTAACCGCATTTCGGGTGAAAGTGTGCCTGCTGTTTCTGTAACGGTAAAAGGAACAGGAGAAGGAACCTATACAGATGAAAAAGGACATTTTTCTCTGGAAATAAAAGGCTCACTTCCGGTGACCATTGTCGTTTCATCTATTGGATATGCTACACAGGAAATCCAGGTAAACAATGATGAATTGGTAACCGTGATACTCGAACCTGTAAGCACTCTTGGCCAGGAAGTAGTGGTATCCGCAACACGCACGCCGTCCAGCATTTTAGAATCGCCGGTAACCATAGAACGAATCAGCGCTTTGAATATTAGAAATACACCGGCTGTTTCTTACTATGACATGATCGGAAAACTGAAAGGAGTTGATATGGTAACAGCTTCGCTCACTTTTGCTTCACCAAGTACGCGGGGTTTTAATGGAAGTGGAAATCTGCGCCTTAATCAGATCGTGGATGGAATGGATAACCAGGCCCCGGGATTAAATTTTTCTGTAGGAAGTGTGATCGGATTATCCGGAATAGATGTAGCGAGTGTAGAACTCTTGCCTGGTGCGTCTTCCGCATTGTATGGCCCGGGTGGAATGAATGGTGCAATTGTTATCAGCAGCAAAGACCCCTTTAAATACCAGGGGCTTTCTTTTGAAGCGAAAACCGGGATTATGAATCTTAATAATAATGATCGTAAACCATCTCCTTATTACAACTGGGCGCTGCGCTGGGCAAAAAAAGTGAGCGATAAATTTGCTTTTAAAGTAGGTGGCGAACTGGTTCAGGCAAAAGATTGGGTAGCCAATGATTATCGCGATTATGACCGGTTGGGAACTACAGGTGGTATAAAACCGGGTACGAGGGAAACTGACCCGAATTATGATGGTGTAAATGTTTATGGCGATGAAACAACTGTGGATATTCGCAGCAATGTTTTAAACAAGATTGCTGCTGCTGCTCCTTTTTATGCGCCATATATTAATTCCTTGCCAGCTTCCATGCCGGTTTCGCGCACTGGTTATCTGGAAAAAGATGTGATTGATCCAAATACCATCAATTTTAAAATGTATGGTGAGGCAAGTTATAAACTAACAGAAAAAACATCTTTAAATGCGGAAGGGTATTGGGGTACAGGAAATACCGTCTATACCGGAAGTGATCGTTATTCATTACTAAATTTGAAAGTAGGACAGTATAAAGTTGAATTGGTAAATACAAATTGGTTCCTAAGAGCTTATTCCACACAGGAAAATGCCGGTGATTCTTATAATGCTACTGTTACTACCCGTCTCGTAAACGAAGCATGGAAACCAAGTACGGAATGGTATCCGGAGTATGCAATGGCATTTTTAAATGCGAAATTAGCAGGACAAACCGATATTGCTGCCGCAAATACTGCCCGTGCTGCTGCTGACGTTGGGCGTCCGGCGCCTGGTTCTGCTGAATTTAAAAGCCTTTTTGACAAAGTAAGAAGTATCCCAATTTCAAAAGGCGGAGGGTTATTTGTAGATAAAACAAACCTGTACAATATAGAAGGGCAATATGATCTTTCTCCAAAAACTTCCCAGGTTGCTGATATTTTGGTGGGTGCAAATTATAAAAGATACGTTTTAAATTCTGAAGGCACTTTGTTTGCTGATTCTACCGGCAAAATTCCGATTAACGAATTCGGCGCTTATATCCAGGCAACAAAAAAGATTTTAAATGATCGTCTGAAATTGATTGTATCCGGCCGTTATGATAAAAATGAAAATTTTGATGGAAGGTTTACACCCCGTTTTTGATCTGGAGTGAAAGTTGCTGAAGTTAATAACATCCGTTTGTCTTACCAGCAGGCATATCGTTTTGGCTCTACACAGCAGCAATGGATCAATCTGAGAGTGGGTGGTGGCACCGCGCTTATCGGAGGTTTGCAAACATTTAAAGATTATTATCATTTTGCTTCAAACCCGGTTTATGCCATTGATAATAATATGTTTAACGGAACGCCGCAAGTACAAACTTTTGCAAAATTCAAAGCCGAAACTGTAAATTCTTTTGAAGGTGGCTATAAAGGCCTTTTGTTGCAAAAAAGATTGCTGGTAGACCTTTACGGGTACTATGGAGTATATAAGGATTTCATCGCCCGTGCGCTGGTAGCACAATCAGTAAACGGAGATAAAAGTGTGTTTACAGATCCGGCAACCGTAAGGGCTAATCTCAATGATCCTACAAAAGTAACCACCTATTCAGTTCCAACAAATGTACAGGGAGATGTAAATACTTATGGTTTTGGATTGGGATTAACCTATTCACTACCTCATAATTTTTTGATAGGAGCCAATGTTTCTTCTGATCATTTGGATAAAGTACCCCAGGGCTTTGTTGCTGGTTTTAACGCCCCTGATTACAGAGCCGGCGCTACTTTCAGCAATACCGGGTTCGGTAAGGAAAACCGTTATGGTTTTAATTTTACTTATCGCTGGCAGGATGATGTAAATTACCAGGGAGATTTTGCCAATGGTATCGTACCTGCTTTTCAAACACTGGATGCACAACTCAGTTATAAATTTCCTGCACAAAAAGTACTACTGAAAATAGGTGGCACCAATATTTTAAACCAATATTACCGCGATGGCTTTGGAAATGCCACCATCGGCGGCCTTTATTATGTAAGTATTGGTTATAATTTATTTTAAAACCACATTAAATTAATTGCTCATTTTTTAAATAAAAAATATGAAAGACAATATTTTAAAATTTTTTACAGTTAGCAGGCTATGTTTGCTGGCAATATTGGTTTTGCTTTTTACCTCGTGTAATAAACCTCTGCCCGATGCCATTCCTATTTCTTATCCACCTGTAAACAACAATGCAACTTCAACCATTTACGCGCTGATCAACAGCGACACCAGCTATAGTTTTTTTAAAGCAGCAGCGACAAAAGTGGGTATGCTTGCCCAATTAAATGATTCTGTAAACAGCGTGTTTACCGTTTTTTTGCCAAACAATAATGCATTCCGTGCATCAGGAATTCCATCGCTTACAGTTGTAAATTCGTTGCCGGCGCAAACACTCGGTGGGATCGTTGCTTATGCTATTATTCCAGGTAAGCAACTTCTGGCTGCTGATATTCCCGCATCAACCACTACCGTTCCTAATATTCAGTTGCCTACCTCTTTAAAAATCGGCTCATTGCCCGGAACAACCATTAATTTAGATCTCACTACTTTCCCTTCTACATCTGCTACCGGTTTTTATGATAATAATATTCCCGTCGTTCAGCCGGATTTGAAAATGAAAAATGGTGTTATTCATTTGGTTGCTGCCATTGTAGCGCCGCCAAGCCAGGTTTTAAAAGATGCCATTTATAGCAATCCGAATCTTAGTTACTTCAAAGCTGCCATAGCGCGTGCAGATAGTGGCCAGACGGGCCTAAACAGATTCGATTCTTTGCTGGCTTATGCCGTTACAAATATGACAGTGCTTGTACCTGATAATACGGCATTCCAAACTTTATTATTTGGAACAATCTATGGGGGCTTGTTACAGCAAGGTTTGCAACCGGCACAGGCTGGACCTTTGGCAACACAACTTTCTTCTACCCCGGATGTTTTCAGCAACCCGACATTATTTAGCTCTATACCTGCTTCCCTGGTAAGAGGATTAATGGCTTATCATTTTCTTGCAACTGATCAGGGTCAAGGATTTCAGCCAAATATCAGGGTGTTTTCTAATAATTTTTCAGCAACACCTGCATTTTACAAGACTTTAGTAAATTCTGATACTTCAGCCCTTGCCCATGCACATCCGGGAATACAAGCTAAGGCAACTTTTGCCGGCCCATTTGTTACATCTTTACAATTTACCGGTTTAGGAACTTTTCCTCCGGGTGGCACTCCTTATTCCGGAGATGCTGCCAAAGCTGAATTGGTAACCCCCAATACGTTTTTTGACAATGCAGCGGTCAATGGCGTCTACTATGTGATTGACAAAGTACTATTGCCTCAATAAAAAAACAAAAAGGCTGCTCTGAAAAAGCAGCCTTTTTGTTTGGATAACAATAGGGTATAATTTTTGTAATATGAATTTATTCGCAGTAAAAATGTACGGAAAGATTTTTAAACAGCCAGTATTTTTTCGATTTATTCTTCACTTTAAAAAAGACAATCATGTCATTCAATTTAATGGAAATGGTAAAGAATTACTTTACCTCCGATTTCACGAACCAGGCATCCTCCATGCTTGGAGAAAACAGTGCAGGAATCAGTAAAGCGCTATCTGCAATTATCCCCGGCAGCCTTGCAGGAGTATTGAATAAAGCTACATCGGGAACGGCAGGGGCTAATGAGGTGTTTGATACAGCGAAAAACTCTGTAAGCGATGTGATGGGAGGTAGTAATTTAACTTCAAACACCAACATTGAAAAAGGCAACAGCATTTTGTCTAAAATTTTTGGCGCCAGCCAAACCACTATTACGGAAGCAATTTCGGGTTATGCCGGAATCAAAGATTCATCAACTTCTCGTCTGATGGCAATGGGCTTGCCCGCGATTATGGGACTATTAGGAAGGCATGCTGAACAAAATAATTTATCCGCAAGCGGATTGGCCGGTTTTCTTTCCTCGCAAAAAGATCACATTCTGCATGCAATGCCTGCCGGCCTGACTTCTATGTCCGGTATGTTGGGACTGGGGTCTTTAGAATCTGCTGCTTCTCATTTAAAATCTCCTAATCAAAATACTCCACATACCAAATCAGCAATTGAAGATGTGAAAACCATCTCAGACAGGCCCACTGCAAAATGGCTTGTTCCGCTGATTGTTATTTTGATTGTAATTGCATTGCTGTGGTACTTTTCCAGAAGCTGTAATGAAACAAGGCCAAGTACCGCCACCGTAACTGACACTGCAACATCAGCCAATAATGATACCGGCGCTGCAATGACCACGACTCCAGCCGATACTACAGCAGGATCTATAAAAGTTCAATTGCCCAATGGCAAAGAATTAGAGGCAAATAAGGGCGGAATAGAAGATCAGCTGGTTACTTTTCTGAACAGCAACTGGAAATCACTAAGCGATGATTCTTTAAAAAATAAATGGTTCAATTTTGATAATCTGAATTTTAATCTTGGAACTGCAACCATTACTCCCGCCAGCGAAAAGCAATTGGATAATATCGCTGAAATTTTAAAAGCCTATCCTGATGCAAAAATTAAAATAGGCGGTTATACCGATGCATCCGGAAATGCCGCTGACAATAAAAAACTTTCCCAGGATCGAGCTAATGCAGCAAAAGCAGGATTAGAAAAACGTGGTGTTGGTTCACAGGTTATTGGAGCAGAAGGATATGGCTCTCAATATGCAAAATATCCTGCCTCAGCACCGGACGATCAAAGAGCTTTGGACAGGCATGTTTCGGTGAGTGTCAGGAAATAGAAGAGAGGCGACCAACTGACCACCGGCAACCGAGAATCGATTTCGGTGGTCAGCCACCGGTCGTCAATCCTCATACATTAAACCTGAAGTGCATCACATCTCCATCCTGCACAATATATTCCTTTCCTTCAATTCTTAATTTGCCATTTTCACGGCAGGCAGCTTCTGATTTATACTGAACAAAATCTTCGTAAGAAATTACTTCGGCTTTAATAAATCCCTTCTCAAAATCAGTATGAATTACACTTGCAGCTTGTGGTGCTTTCCAGCCTTTGTGTATCGTCCAGG
>JBQCFO010000222.1:0-4910 GCA_051959055.1 Ginsengibacter sp.
ATTGCGAGCGGCCAGCAGCATATAAAAAGTAATATGAACAACAGGAAAGTGATCATGGGTCAAAGATAATGTGCCAAAAAGTAAACGCCGTACAAAATGGAAAAGCGGCAAATTTGTTCGTTTACTGGTAGATCAAAGGTGACACCTTTCGAAAAGGTGTCACCTTTGTTTGAGAACTATTCGAATCACTTTGGTAATTTTATTTTATAATAATTTATCTTTTCTGCAAGGCTCATGCGGGCAAATCGTGGGGATGGAGATGGTAATGATTGTCCGATTTGTATCTCTGGAAATAATTTCAAAAAAGCCTTTTCTACGAATTTACTGGTAAAGAAAATGGATTTGATGTTGGGATTTTTCAGTATTTCTTTAATCGCGTGATCATTAAACTCAATGACTTCAAGATTGCTGTCCATGTTATTGTTTTCCTTTCTTTTTATTTTTAAAAAAATATCGACAATACCGATTCCGTGTTTATTAAAAAGATCTTGTTTTTGCGCTTTCGTTATTAATTCTGTTTGATAAACCCCTGATATAATTTTCCAGAATTGATTTCTTTTTGCGCCATAAAACCATTCATCTCCGGTAAGAACTTTGTGTGTTACTTCCCGTCCGGGAAAACTGCCAATGATAATGGCAGTAACGTTTTTCGGGATAAAGGCTTTATAAGGATGTGTTTCTATTTCTTCCATTTCGACTCAACATTTAGTATGCGGAACAACGAAGGATTTTTCACTTTGCTATTTTTCAAAAGTAAGACATGAACCATAGCAGCGATGAAAATATTTTACACAAAACCTTTGCAAGCTTGTGATTCCCTCTCCCGTTGTGGTTATATTATTTCAGGCAAAAACACAATTTCATGCTTATTTCTTTCTGGTAAAATCCAAATCCTGGAAATCAAAACTGAAATCTGTCAATGGAGAGATCGGTTTCATTTTTATTCCATTTGGCTTTCCGTCATAATCCAGATCAAACATTACATACGCATCGGCATCCATACTCCTGTCGTTCCATTTTACAATAAATGTATTTCCTTTATAAGGAAACATTTCACCGGTGAGACGCAGAGAATTTTTTGAATCAAACCAGGGCTTTCCATTCTTTTCCGATATTACTACATCACCAAACCAGGGATCAGTATATGTTCCGGCATACATATTGAAGTCAACCGATGATTTATTTTTTTGTTGTTCAGCGTCGATATCTGCCCAAATTTTATCGGTTATTTTTTTTGCTTCTCCTTCATTACGAACTACCTGGTCGTGATATTCTTTTACACGATCTTTCCCTTTTATTCCAAAGTAACTGTCTTTAATGGTATTGGTAATCGCTCTGAAAGCAGCGCCGGACTGCTGATTGGTAAAAACAATAATTCCGAGTTTTAATTCCGGAATCAAGGTTACCTGCGTTACAATCCCGGCAAGGCCGCCTGTATGAGTGGGCACTTTATACCCGTTTTCATCGCTCAAAAACCAACCCAGGCCATAAGAAGCAAAATGCGTATTGTATGCTCCTTTATTTCGCACAGGAATAATGGTTTGTGGCGTCCACATTTCGTCATGCGTGCGGGGTTTCAATAATTCATTGTTCAAGCCATCGCCATATTTTCCATCATTCATTTGCATATTGATCCATTTGGTCATATCGTGAACACTGCTGTAGATGCCGCCTGCAGCGTCTGCCACATATTTCCAGTCGCGGTGGATCACCTGCACTTTTCCATTCACCGGAGCATGCGCATCAATCACATTGTCTTTACTTTTTAAAAGATCATAATTGGGTGCGCTCTCGGTCATTTGCAATTGATCCATAATTTTTATTTGTACAAAATTTTCCCATGGCATTCCTGAAACCCGCGCTACTACTTCGCCTGCAACAATATACAATAAATTATCATAATCATATTTCGTTCTGAAGTCAGAAACCTGTTTTAAATAACGAAGATTATGAATGATGTCTTTTAAAGTAAAAGTGCTGCTGTCGGGCCATATCATCAGATCGCCTGCACCAAGTCCCAATCCACTTCTATGTGTCAACAAATCGCGAATGGTAAAATTTTCCGTTACATAAGGAGCGTATAATTTAAATTCAGGAATATAATCCGTAACCCTGTCGTTCCAATTTAGTTTTCCTTCATCCACCAATATTCCCAAAGCCACAACAGTAAAGGCCTTGCTGTTGGATGCAATTCCAAAGCGTGTATGCTCATCCATCTTTTTCATCGTATTTAATGAACTGACACCATAACCTTTTTCATGAATAATTTTTCCGTCCTTTACCACAGCAACTGCAATTCCCGGAACATCAAAAGTTTTCAAAGTTCTTTCTACCAATGCATCTATCTGAGGAGAAGTAATTGGCTGTGCAGAAATAGTAAAAGCGAAAACGCACAGAACTGACGAAAGTAAATACAGTTTAATTTTTTTCATGGTGATAATTTATTTGACTAAAATGCAAAGTGATTTTTTCAGGTAAAAAGTTTTATAAAAATAAGTGGTTCTTCGCTACTGATGGAAAAAAGGTTTGACGTAAAGGAGAAGAAAAAAATTCTGACACCCAGGCACTAATGGAAGGCCCCGAAACAGAACTGCAAATCTTTGTAAAACTTCGTGCCCTTTGTGGCTTTATGTGGAAAAAATCTTTTCAGCATGAGAAAGAAAAAATTATTAATGAGAGAAACGAGTGTTCCTTACCCTTGGTCGGTGTCATTCACGAGCCATAGCAACAAACGAACAAATAAACCGAATTCTCATTTTCTTTCCCCAGATAAACAAACCGGCGCATACTCAATCCAGCGCCGGTTTGTTTGTTCTTTTTAAAATTCAAAACTATTGTGTCCACACATTATCACCCGGCGTATAATCCATAAAAATGCCTCCGTCCAATTCAAATGTCTTTATAATTTTTTTTGAAGATATTTTAAATATCTGCTCTTTTTCATTTTTTTGCCACACAGCAGGAGTTTGATGCATTAGGGCTACCTGGCCATCTGCATACACAATTTTTATATCAAATGGAATTGCGAAACCACCTACATTTTTTACAGCGACTGTATATGAATCTTTTTGCCTTTGCACCGTATCTATCTTCAAATCAATGTAGTTGTTTGTAAAAAACCAGTTATTAAAAAACCAGTTTAAATCTTGCCCTGCACCCGCATTCATTGCATTAAAATAATCCCACGGAATCGGATGTTTTCCATGCCAGGCATCCATATAATGATGCAATGCTTTTTTAAATGTCTCATCGCCGAGCATGTCTTTTAATGCCAGGTAACTTAAGGATGCTTTTCCATAAGAATTATTTCCATAGCCTGCACCACTCACCTGTGTTGACATAGAGATGACAGGCTGATCTTCTTCTGTAGAAGGATCATGGATGTAACGGCTGATTCGAAACATTTTGAAAACTGAATCCGCATGTGCTTTGCCGTTTTCTTCCTGGCCAATTAAATATTCAAAAGTGGTAGCCCAACCCTCGTCCATAAAAGCATATCTTGTTTCATTGATTCCCATGTAAAATGGAAAATAAGTATGGGCAATTTCATGATCCTGCACCATCTGCGAAAATTTTAAATCTTTGGTGGTTGCATCATTTACCATCATCGGATATTCCATATCTGCATGTCCCTGGAAAGCGATCATTGTTGGAAATGGATAGGAAACTCCGGGCCATTTTGTTGAGAAATACTTCAAAGCATTTTGTGTCCATTTTACGGAATGATGAAAATCCTTCGCCGTATCGTTATAGGCTGCCTGCACACTTGCGCGACGATTGTTTTTTGCGTCAACGACAACACTTGCCGCATCCCACACATAATTTTTACTTACAGCAAAACAAACATCCGTAATGTGATTGGCAGAAAATTTCCAGACGTTCCAATCATTTTGAGCGGTGATTTTATGCTGCTGCATTTCATTGAAATCTGCAACGTGAATCACATTGTCAGAAGTGTATGAATCCTTCAAACGCTTTGCTAAAGCAGGTTGCAGCACTTCACCCGGGTTTAATAAATCGCCTGTTGCCCATACCACATAATTTTTGGGAACCTTTACTGATAGATTATAATCATTGAAATCATTGTAAAATTCCTGCCTGTCGGTATGTGGTATAAAGTCCCAACCATTGTAATCGTCATAAACAGAAATGCGCGGATAGCTGTAAGCCACATAAAAAGTAGTGCTGTCAATTTGCCCTTCGCGGCCATCCTGTTTGGATAAAGGATAGCTCCATGCGATATTCAATTCAACAGAAGAATGAGGCATTAGTGGTTGCTTTAATCTAACACCACCAACGGTTCCCCAGTTTTTAGTATCCACCGTATAATTTTCATGATTAATGGAAAGCGATTGGATATCTAATCCTGTCGTAAAAAAATTATCGCTGGTGTAATTGCCTCTCGGAGCTTCCGGTTTGTGTATATTATTTACAAAACGAATGGCCAGAAACTTCAACGTATCGGGACTGTTGTTGCTATATACAGTCTTCTCAACACCTGATACCACCTTGGTTTCAGGAGTTACGGTTACATTGATATCGTATTTTCCTTCATTCTGCCAGTAATTTTTGCCCGGATTTCCATCCATCGAACGCGTTCCGTTTTTAAAAGCATTGGTAATATTTCTTGGCATGTATAATTGCTGCGCGCACAAAATATTCATACCAATAAAAAATAAGCAGCTGGTCAATAAAATACATCTTTTCATAAAATCATCATTACATTTTTGTTTAAAAAAAATAAAAGTAAGAAAGCGTCTTTTAAAAGAAAGAAAAGTTTGATGAAAGGCAGTTGGTTGAAAATTCAATGTTTATTCTTTAAAGATGGGCGCTATTATCTAAAAGCATTCCAAAGATCGCCATGGCCAAAGCAAGAAGGAAGGCAGGCACCCACCCTTTTACAGTGAATC
>JBQCFO010000223.1:0-4729 GCA_051959055.1 Ginsengibacter sp.
ATATAGTACCAGTTTTTTATGGGGAATTTATTTTCTAAGCAATCATCTTCGTTCCGCTATTTATTCTATTTACGGTTTTGTAAGGTTGGCTGATGAAATAGTCGACAGTTTTCAGGAATATGACCAACGAAGTTTGTTGCAGAAATTTAAAGAGGAAACCTGGCTTTCCATCTCATCGGGCATCTCCTTGAATCCCATTCTCCATTCTTTTCAGCATATCGTGCATCGATACAACATTCATCATGATTTGATTGAATCATTTTTACAAAGCATGGAAATGGATCTTGATAAAATCCAATATAATGATACAAAGTATGGACGATATATTTATGGCTCTGCAGAAGCTGTGGGACTAATGTGCCTGAAGGTATTTACTGTCGGAAATCCAGAAAAATATGAAACACTAAAACCTTTTGCCAGAAGGTTGGGAGCAGCTTTCCAGAAAGTAAATTTTTTGCGCGACCTGAAACATGATTATGAAATATTGGGAAGAATATACTTCCCTGACATCAATTTGCAACCTTTTACGGGCATTGAGAAAAAACAAATTGAAAAGGAAATCGAAGAAGATTTCGGGATCGCATTACAAGGAATCCGGCAACTTCCTGCCTCTTCAAGAAGCGGTGTCTATCTCGCCTTCATGTATTACAAATCATTATTCAATAAAATAAAAAAACTTCCGCCACAGCGCATCATGCACGAAAGAGTACGCATCAACAACGGAAGAAAAATCGGTTTGATGATCAATAGTTTTATAACACGAAAGATAAATTGGGTTTGAAAAAGGGATCGTAATTTCAGTAAACAATAAATGACCCGTATGAATAAGCACTTAATTCTCGTAGATGCAAATGATGTGGAGATCGGCGCTATGGACAAAGTTTCTGTGCACCGTGAGGGTCTTCTGCATCGGGCCTTTTCAGTATTTGTTTTTAATTCCAAAAAAGAGTTGCTGTTGCAACAAAGAGCCGGTGGAAAATATCACTCTTCTTTATTATGGAGCAACACCTGTTGCAGCCATCCCGTGATCGGAGAATCTATTTCGGAAACGATCAGAAGAAGGCTTGAAGAAGAAATGGGAATAAAATGTGCCACCTCATTTGCTTTTCGATTTAATTATAAAATCAATTTTGAAAATGGTCTTACCGAATATGAATGGGATCATGTGTATTTTGGACAATCAGACATGATACCAACACCTGATCCGGATGAAGTAAAAGATTGGAAGTACATGTCTCTCGAAGCATTAAGTAATCATATTGCCAAAAATCCTCAGCACTATACAGGCTGGCTGAATATTTGTTTACCCCATGTCATCAGGCACTTCAAAGAATTATACCAATGAAAATTCTCTTTAATATTGCATTTGTTGTGATTGCCTTCATAGGCATGGAAGGAGTGGCGTGGCTCGCTCATAAATACATTATGCATGGCATATTGTGGTATTTTCACAAAGACCATCACAAAAAAGAATCCGATTTTTTTATTGAGCACAATGATTTCTTCTTTCTGCTTTTCGCGAGTCCCGGAATTGCCGCTTTATTTTTTGGCCGTTTACACCATTATAATTTCTTGTTTTGGATTGGTGTGGGAATCACTTTATATGGCCTCTGTTATTTTCTCGTTCATGATATTTTTATTCATCAGAGATTCAAGTTATTCAGAAATTCAAATAACGGCTATTTATTGGCAATCAGGAGGGCACATAAAATGCATCATAAACACCTGACGAAGGAAGATGGTGAATGTTTTGGTATGCTTTGGGTGCCGTTTAAATATTTTAAAACAGTTAAAAACCACAAAATATGAAATGGCTTTATTTGTTGGTTGACTGGTTTACGATCATGGTTCCACTACTTTTCTCTTTTCACCCGGGTATAAAATTTTATAAATCCTGGAGTGCTTTTTTTACAGCAAACATACTGGTAGCATTAATTTTTATTTTCTGGGATTCATTTTTCATACATGCAGAAATATGGGCTTTCAATCCACAATATCTTTTGGGAATATATATTTTTAATCTGCCAGTTGAAGAAGTTTTATTTTTTATTTGCATTCCTTATGCTTGTGTTTTTACCTACTATTGCTTGAACAGATTTTATAATCTCTCGTGGAATAAAAAATCAGAAGATGTTTTTTGCATTACTCTTTCAATTATTCTGATTGCACTTGCAATTTTTAATAACCATCGGATGTATACTTCTGTTACTTTTTTAAGCACGGGACTGCTTTGCTTATTTTTAAAATTTCTGATGAAAATAAATTGGTTTGGAAATGCTATAACAGTCTATGCCATATTATTAGTTCCTTTTCTAATCGTTAATGGAATTCTTACCGGTAGTGGTATTGAGCAGCCTATAGTGATCTATAATAATCTTGAAAATCTAAGAATCCGCATATTTACAATTCCAATTGAAGATGTTATCTATGGATTAGAAATGTTTTTGCTGAATATACTGTTCTACCAAATATTTCAATCCATATTTTCAAGACGAAAACTCAATACGATCGCAGCTTAGTCGGATTCTTTAACCGGATTAGAGATTCGATTTAAAAAAAATAAATGAAGTAATCACCATGAAAAAGCTCTTACAAATCATTAATTTTATTTTACTTCTTATTACCATCGCGGTTAGTTATGTTTCCAATACAGGCATTGTGAACCATAATACGATGAAAAGCATTTCTGATAAATATCATAATCTTTTTACGCCTGCTCCTTATGCTTTTTCTATCTGGGGCCTGATATATCTTTCCTTGCTTGGTTTTGTGATTTTCACAGCACGGGATCTGTTTACGAAGCATCATAATGACAATGAAGAAGTGAATAAAATCGGATGGTGGTTTGCAATTTCATGTATGGGGAATTCGCTCTGGGTAATTGCATGGCTTTATGATCAGCCAGGGCTTTCGGTAATCCTCATGATCATCATTTTGTTTTCAATGATAAAAATTATTAAAAATCTGAGAATGGAATTGGATCCTCATCCGTTCAAAAAATATTTGTTCATCTTCTGGCCTTTTTCTTTGTATAGCGGGTGGATAACGGTGGCGCTGATCGCCGATATAGCCGCATGGCTTACCAAAATGGATTGGAATGGTTGGGGCATTAGTTCTGAAGGGTGGACCCTTATTATGATCGCTGTTGCTTCATTTATCAACGTGTGGATGGTATCCAAAAGGAATCTTCGCGAATATGGTTTGGTAGGGATTTGGGGATTGTGTGCAATTGCTATTTCGAATAAAGAAAATATGCGTAATATAACTAATGCCTGCTATGCCGCGTCTGCTATCATTCTTCTAAGCATTATTCTAAATGCCCTAAAAAATCTAAAGGGCAGAACCATTCAAAACATGTAATCAGTAAAAGGTAAATTCATCAAATGCAAAAAGAGGAAATAAGTATTTGTTGGCTTCGCAGGGATCTCCGGCTTGATGATAATGCTGCATTGTTTCATGCGCTTCAAAGTGAATTTCCAGTTCTGCTTCTTTTTATTTTTGATCCAAATATCCTCAGTACGTTAGAAAACAAAAAAGACAGAAGGGTTGCTTTTATTTATGAAGAATTGTGCAATATCGAAACCAGGCTGAGAAAATATCACAGTTCACTTTTTGTCGTACACAAAAATCCGCTTGATGCATTTAGACAGCTTAAAAATCAATACGACATTAAAGCAATTTTTCTAAATCATGATTATGAACCTTATGCCATTCTGAGAGATGCTTCAATAAAAGACTTTTCTCTTACCAATGGTATTCAGTTTTATTCTTTTAAAGACCAGGTGATATTTGAAAAATCAGAAGTAATAAAAAGCGATAATGCGCCTTATGAAGTATTTACTGCTTATGCAAATAGTTGGAAAGCGGCGCTGAGAGACAATCCTGTTAAAGAATTCCCATCCGAAAAATTGCTTTTAAATCTTTTTAAAACAAATTCATTCCGGTTTCCATCTTTGCATCAAATAGGCTTTGCAGAAATTAAAAGCCAGGTTGTGCCGCTGGAAACCAATAAAAACCTCATTTTACATTATAGCGAAACCCGCGACATACCTTCCATTGAAGGCACTTCGCACCTCGGCGTGCATCTTCGATTTGGAACGATTAGCATCCGGATTCTGGTAAATCTTGCCCGGGAGTTGAATGAGGTTTTTTTGAACGAATTGATCTGGAGAGAATTTTTTATGATGCTGCTATATCATTTCCCCCATGTAGAGCATCATCCTTTTCACAAAAAATATGAAAATATTCGATGGAGAAATAACGAAGAGGAATTTGAAAAATGGTGCCATGGTGAAACAGGCTTCCCGCTTGTGGATGCAGGTATGCGCCAGCTCAATGAAACAGGATGGATGCACAATCGTGTGCGAATGATCACTGCAGGCTTTCTGAGCAAAGATTTGCTGATAGACTGGCGATGGGGGGAAGCATATTTTGCTCAGAAATTGATGGATTATGAATTATCTTCCAATAATGGCAATTGTCAATGGGCGGCAGGTTGCGGATGCGATGCCGCGCCTTACTTCAGGATATTTAATCCCAACATACAAATCCGGAAATTTGATCCGGATTATATTTATATCAAAAGATGGATTAAAAATTATTCTGAAAATTATTTACCTCCTATTGTTGATCACAGGATAGCAAGACTTCGTGCCCTCAACACATATAAAAATGCATTAAAATAAAAATAAAAAAACACCTCGTTTGCTTCCAGGTGAAAGAGCACTTA
>JBQCFO010000224.1:0-3767 GCA_051959055.1 Ginsengibacter sp.
CTTTCTTTGTTTTCTTTGAAATAAAGACAACGAAGGAAATCAAAATAATTACACTGGCAATCAATCCGATGCCGAGCCATAATTTTTCCTGCCAGTCATCTACCAAAGCAAAAAAACCAATCACTGCGGCGGCGATGCCCAGGAAAGGGAAAAAACATCCCATTCCTCTTGAATACTTTACGTAATAATCTTCGTCATTAATTTCATTTTCCAATTGTGATTTGGCCGTTTGCATGGTCGTATAAAGCACATTTTTTAAATCACTGAGTTTCACTTTGTCTCCTGTGTTAAAAATACCTGCAAACAATGTTTTTTCAAATTGAAGGGCCATATCCGGAAGTTCTTTCACTTTAATAAATTCATAATCTTTTGATTTAATAATACCAAGCAAAGAACTTTTCTGAAGCTCATTTACTTTTAAAAACCCTCCTGCTCCCCAGTATGGAACCAGCGCTGTAAGATCCCGTTGATCAAGTTTATCATCAATGATATAGCCGGAAACACTGGGACTGATATTTTCGGGAGGATAATATTCCGTTTGGATTGTTAGTTTCTCGTCTTTACCCCATTTTTTCCAGGTATAATACATCGCTATAAATGCGACTATGGGAAGCGCCAGCCATCCGATTCCATGAAAGGTATAATCTGGTTTTATTAAATAATCCTGTGGAAATGCGATACCAACCGTTAACCCTTCATTGGCCCGCAAAGGTTTCGTGATGTGGCCGCTAAATATTTTATTTCCCGTCCAACTGGCAACCGTATTATTTTCTTTGGAACCATACGATCCACTGGCAATAAAATAATAAGGTGTGTCTTTAAGCGCCTCCGGTAATTCTATTTGAAAGTCAGCAGAATCAATGGTTGTAGCCCATTGATTGCCAACCAGGTTATAATAAAATTCTGAATGGTTTTTAAAAAAATTGATTGCATTCAGCACCCGGTATTTAATGATATACTGTTGATCTCCTTCTACCTGTTTATCCGCGGAACCAATCTGAATATTTTCATAATCACCACTTTTTTTTACAGCAAATTTCCAATGCGGAACTTTTATATTTTCAATTATCGTGTGCGCATAACCGTTAGCTTGCATTTGCCTTTCTGCTCTTTCTACGCCCGAGGGTAAAG
This sequence comes from Ginsengibacter sp., assembly GCA_051959055.1. Taxonomy (GTDB): domain Bacteria; phylum Bacteroidota; class Bacteroidia; order Chitinophagales; family Chitinophagaceae; genus Ginsengibacter. The sequence continues at coordinate 1,132 of JBQCFO010000224.1, forward strand.
ACTGCAATGGATATTGATATTGAATGGAACGGATGATACCGTGACGTGGTGAAGTAAAATGAACATTCAATGTTTCCGTAAAATCGAGCGATGCATCTTTATTTATTTTTACATCAATGCTGTAACGCATAATGGTAAAGGCTTCCTGCCCTTTTGATAATTGAAAAAAACCTGCAAACAGAACAATTAAAAAAACCGTTTTCATCAAAAAGAATTAAAATTTTACTTCTACATTTTGAGCTTCCTGGGCATTATCCAGTTCGTAAAATTCACGTGCTTTGAAGCCAGACATGTTTGCAACAATCACCCCGGGAAATTGTTGAATTGCCGTATTGTAATCTCTCACCGTAGCATTATAATAACGGCGTGCATTTCCCAAATCTCCTTCAATGGATTGCAAAGCCGATTGCAATTCCAAAAAATTCTGATTGGCTTTCAGTTCCGGGTAATTTTCAGCAATGGCGAGCAATCCGCGAAGTGCTCCGCCTAAGGCCTGGTTGGCCTGTGCCGCTGCCTGCACATCGCCCGCAGGTACCGCTACTGCTGCGTTTCGCGCCTGTGTTACTTTTTCAAAGGTCTGGCTTTCGTGCGCCGCGTAACCTTTTACGGTATTCACCAAATTTGGAATTAAATCGTATCGCTTTTTTAAAAAAACACGAATATCACTCCAACTGTTATCTACTTTTATTTTCAACTTTACCAGGCCATTATACATACCTATAATCCATATAATAAGCAACACAATGATTGCAAGAATAATCCACAGAGCCATAATATTCAGTTTTAAGGTGAAAAAATAAATTATGAATCACAATTTAAAATAAAAGTTTAAGTATCAACAAGAAATGGAACAATAATATAACTCGATTTTTTTTTTGCAGTAAACCAATAAATAACCGCATTTTTTAATTCTGTTTTTACCCTTAAATTATTTTTAGTCTCTACCTTGTAACTTTTTCTTCCCTCATCCGTTTACATCAAAACTTTACCAATCAAAAAGAAATAATTACCATTCATGTATAGCTATGTACTGTGTAAAACATACTACTTAGTTTTGTCGTGTAACATTTCAAACAACTCATACTTTTCAACATGAAAAAAATACTCCTATTAAATTTTATTTTAGCAATCTTTTCCGGAAGCCTTTTCGCTCAAACTTCCACTACATCAGTATTTGGAAGAATTACCGATGGCGGCGATCAGAAAATCATCGATGCAGCCACTGTTTCCCTTTATAAGGCTGCGGATTCTTCATTAGTGAAAATGAACCTCACAGATAAAGACGGAAATTTTGAATTTTCAAATGTTGTACCTGGAAAATATTATTTAATTGCCACTTCAATCGGGCATTTATCCACCTACAGCCCAATGATAAGTGTCACTCAAAATCAACACCTGAATGTGGGAGTTTTAAAATTAAATAATGAAATTAAAACTCTCAAGGGAGTTACGGTTACAGCAAAAAAACCATTTATCGAACGTAAAATAGACCGTACAATCATCAACGTAGACGCGTCCATTACCAATGCAGGTACCTCTGCGTTGGAGGTGCTGGAAAAATCTCCCGGTGTATCTGTGGATAAAGATGGAAATGTAAGTCTGAAAGGCAAAGCAGGTGTCACCATCATGCTGGACGGAAAACCTTCCTATCTGAGTGGACAGGAACTTGCAAATCTTTTAAAAAACATGCCGTCATCAGCGATAGACCAGATTGAAATCATGACCAATCCGTCAGCAAAATATGACGCTTCCGGCAACTCGGGAATCATTAATATTAAAACCAAGAAAAATAAAATGCATGGCATCAATGGCAGTGTCAGCGCTTCTTTACAGCAATCCTATTATACCAGAACCAACAACAGTTTCAATATAAATTACCGTACTAATAAAGTAAATTTATTCGGGAATTATAGTTATTCTCTTTGGCAAAGCCAGCAAAACAATCATATTACCAGAAGATTCAGGGATTCAAGTTCCAAAGAAATACAGACCATCTTTGACCAGGTAAACAAAGGCAAAAACTCCTCCAATTATAATAACCTGAAAGTGGGTATGGATTTTTATGCGACTAAAAAAACAACACTTGGATTTGTTTTATCGGGATATCTGAATCCAGGCACCAATTCCAGTACCAACCGCACTGATCTGAATAATGGAAATAACCATATTGATTCAATAGCATTGTCAGATAATTTGAACAAACGGAGATCAAATAATTTTTCATCTAATCTGAACCTGCGGCATGTATTCGATTCAGCCGGAAAAGAATTTACCATCGACCTGGATTATCTCACTTATGATCAAAATGCAAATCAAAGTTTAATCACTAATTATTTATTTCCGGACCTTACTCCAAGAAGGCCTGCAGATGAATTAAAAGGAACACTTCCATCGGATGTAAATATATATTCTGCCAAAACTGATTTTACTTTTCCTCTAAAAAATGCGGGGAAGATTGAAACCGGAATAAAAAGCAGTTATGTAACAACTGATAACGATGCGCTTTATCAGAATAAAACGGATAACGGTTATGTAGTCGATTATGGCAAAACGAATCATTTTATTTATAATGAAAATATTAACGCAGTATATTTTAATTATAGTAAGCAAATAAAAAAATGGGGTATGCAGGCCGG
>JBQCFO010000225.1:0-3097 GCA_051959055.1 Ginsengibacter sp.
TCTACTCTCCCTTCTGATTCTGTTTTTTTCTTTTGCCGGGTTCTCACAGTTATTATCCTGGTCACCACAGTTTCCGATGGAAAGTTCAACGCCCGTTACCATTACAGTTGATGCCAATTATGGCAATAAAGGACTGCTGAATTATACGCCTGTCACCGATGTGTATGTTCATATTGGAGTGATTACAAATAAGAGTGCTAATTCAGGAGATTGGAAGTATGTAAAAACGACCTGGGGTATCACAAATCCTGCCTGGCAGGCAACTTCTTTAGGAAACAATAAATGGAGTTTCACTATTAATGGCGGCCTTCGCAGTTATTTTGGATTGACGGATGCAAGCGAGACTATTCAAAAAATAGCCATTCTTTTTAGAAGTGGAAACGGAAATTCTAAAGAGGCGAATGCAGACGGAACGGATATGTATGTCCCCATTTATAGCAGCGCATTAGCAGTCAGAATTAATACACCTTTTTCCCAACCAAAATACAATCCTGTTCCGGAACCGGTTAATAAAAATGTGAATGATCAGATTCCCATAACTGCTGTAAGCAGCGCCAATGCTGCCCTTTCTATTTCATTCAATGGTTCTGTAATACAAACGGGTACAAATACACAAACGATTTCTGCATCACCAACAATTGTTGCACCAGGAAACCAACAAATCATTGTAAAAGCAGATAACGGAACCACCATCGCTTATGATACCCTGAACTTTTTTGTAAATGGTTCTGTAAACGTAGCGCCACTTCCGGCTGGCGTGCAGACAGGAATTAATTATGGTTCGGATAATAAATCAGTAACGCTTGTTCTGTATGCTCCGGGAAAATCACGAGTATGTGTAATTGGTGAATTTGCCGGAAGCAACTGGCAGGAGCAATCCCAGTATCAAATGAATAAAACACCAGACGGAAATATGTGGTGGATTACAATAAACGAACTGACTTCCGGACAGGAATATGCTTACCAGTTTTTAATTAATGGCACCTTAAAAATTGCGGATCCTTACACTGAGAAAATCCTTGATCCGGTAAATGATCCATTCATTTCAGCAACAACTTATCCAGGCTTAAAAGCATATCCAACCGGGCTTACTACAGGAATTGTAAGCGTGTTGCAAACCGGACAAACCCCATACAACTGGCAGGTAAATAATTTTGCAAGGCCGGATAAAAAAAGCCTGGTTATTTATGAATTATTGCTTCGCGATTTTATTGCAAATCACGATTGGAAAACATTAAGCGACAGCATTGGTTATTTTAAAAAACTCGGAATTAATGCGATTGAAGTAATGCCGTTTAATGAATTTGAAGGAAACATCAGCTGGGGCTATAATCCAAGTTTTTATTTTGCTCCCGACAAATATTACGGGCCTGAAAATACTTTAAAAGCATTCATCGATAAATGCCACCAAAACGGAATTGCGGTGATTATGGATATTGTGCTTAATCATTCTTTTGGTTCATCGCCTATGGTTCAAATGTATTGGAATTCTTCAACCAACACTCCTGCCAGGAACAATCCCTGGTATGATTCAGTAACCACACATCCTTTTAATGTCGGTTACCAGTTTAACCACGATGCTCCTGCTACAAGGTATTTTGTAAGCCGTGTAGTCAATCATTGGTTAAATGATTATAAAATAGATGGTTTCCGGTTTGATCTTTCAAAAGGATTTACACAAACCGTAACCACCGACGTAATTACCTGGGGGCATTATGATTCGGATCGCGTTGCAATCTGGAAACAATATTATGATACGCTTCAATTAAAATCGCCGGGCTCATATTGCATTCTCGAACATTTTGCGGATAACGATGAGGAAACGGTTTTATCCAATTACGGAATGATGCTTTGGGGAAATGAAAATTATAATTACAACCAGGCAACAATGGGTTACAATACAGACTGGGATTTTAGCTATGGACTTGCAAGTGTACGCGGATGGAGTAATCCATTTTTGGTTACCTATGCAGAAAGCCACGATGAAGAAAGACTCATGTATAAAAATATTCAGTTTGGAAATGCCTCTGGAAGTTATAATATAAAAGACACAGCAACCGCTTTGAAGAGAGAAGAAATGGCTGCGGCATTTCTCTTTACACAACCAGGCCCGAAATTGATGTGGCAATTTGGTGAATTGGGTTATGATTATTCGATTACTTCCTGCAATCCCGGCAATACTGTTCCACAGCCTTATCCGCAGAATAATTGTCGCACGGATCCAAAACCAATTCGTTGGGATTATCTGCAGCAACCCAACCGGAAAAAATTACATGATGTTTACAGCGCATTAATTCGACTTCGCTTTGATCCGGCCATGTCTGATCAGTTTGTAACCAACACTTCACACCAGGATTTCAGCGGGAAAGTAAAATGGATGTATCTAAGCAAACTCGTCGTTGTCGGCAATTTTGACGTAACCACACAGGCCGCTTCCATTTATTTTCCATCAAATGGTACGTGGTACGATTTCCTGAATGGAACTACTATAAACGTGACGGGAAATTCTTATACTTTCAGTAATTTGCAAGCCGGCGAATATCATGTATTTACAAAAACGGCTGTGGTTTTGCCAGTTACGATTGTAAGTTTTACCGGCAAAAATGAAAGCAATGGAAATGTACTGAGCTGGCAGGTTGCCAATGAAATAAACCTGAGCCATTATGAGTTGGAAAAAAGCAATGATGCCCAAACTTTTTCTTTTGTTGCTGATATAAAAGCCACCGGGCAAAAAAATTATTCTTTTATTGATCATGACGTAAATAATGCTTCTGCTGCAGAATATTATCGATTGAAAAGCGTGGATATGGATGGAAAATTTACTTACAGTGACATTATTAAAATTAAAACCAACATTCATAACTGGAATGCCCGGATAAATCCAAATCCAGTATCAAAAACAATCTACCTGCAAATAGAATCGCCACTTCAGGATAAGGCTACAGTGCTTATAAGCGATGTAGGCGGAAGACAATTGTACAAAGAAAATATTTCCATTATTGCCGGAAATAATTCTTTTGAAATAACCAAATCTTTGCCCGCCGGAACTTACTTCATTTCAGTTGTTTCGCGCACTCAAAAGCAAACGATTAAGATG
>JBQCFO010000226.1:0-4147 GCA_051959055.1 Ginsengibacter sp.
GTACGGTAATCATATTCAAACATTTCAAAAGGAGAAATACCTTCTTTTGTAAAATGCCGGGAGAAGTGAAGACCGGTTTGTTTTGAATCAGACATTTGTTATAATATTTTTGTTTGTAATTTATTTTTGTTTAGCGGGACAACGAAAATATTTTTTCTCCCCGACAAAACATATCTTAAAATATTAACAGCGTGTGGATAAGAATTGTGCATAAATTTTAAATGCAGGCGGGCATTGCTTTCAACGATTTTTGCACAAAATGGGAAAAAAATAATTTCTTTTTTTGAAAATTTGGCATTTCTTTTTTTTATAATTTAATTTTATGAAAACTGTTATACAAAGAGTATCTAAAGCCTCTGTAACTATTGATAATAAAGAGAAATCTGCTATAAAACTTGGTTTACTGGTTTTTATAGGAATTGAAGATGCTGATAATGATGAAGATATAAAATGGTTGAGTAATAAGATCGTTAATCTTCGCATTTTTGATGATAAAAATAAAATTCCCAATCTGTCTGTAAAAGAGGTAAATGGAGATATTTTATTGGTCAGCCAGTTTACTTTACACGCCTCAACCAAAAAAGGAAACCGGCCTTCTTATTTAAAAGCAGGCAAGGCGGAAGTTGCGGTTCCTGTTTATGAAAAAATGATTCGTCAGTTAAAAACGGATTTGGGAAAAGAAATTTTTACCGGAGAATTTGGCGCGGATATGAAAGTCGAATTGTTGAATGATGGCCCCATTACGATTTTGATCGATACCAAGAATAAGGAGTAATGCTAATGTTCTATGGGAATTATTTACCGCTTAATATTGAATAATTCAATATCATTCCTGTAATTCGTGACTAATAACCCAATGATTCAATTTTATTGGAAATCGCTAAACCCAGGCTATCAGGCAGCGTAGAAGCATCATCATCTATTGCTCTCAATCTTTTTAAATCAGAATCCCAAACAAAAATATCTTCTTTGCCGCCATTATAACTTACCCGGAAACGTTTTTCATTATTAAAATCAAAAGGAATGATGCTTACTATGTAAGGTATTTCGTCAATCTGAAATTCGAATTTATGCTCTTTCATAGTTTATATTTTACTTTTATATAAACACAAAAAGAATTCCAAAACCATGGTTTGAATAAGAATACAAATCGCAGTTATTTGTTGGTTTACTGTAAAACAACTTTTTCACGTCACTAATACATTGTTAACCCCACATCCCATTAATTTTATCCTTATTACCTTTGCCGTCCAAAAAAAAATTAAGATTTTAAGTAATGGCTGATCTAACCCATTTTGATCCTGATTCGGCAGGCAATCCAAACAATGGAATTTTCGGGCTTCCTTTTACAGAAGCAGATGCAAAACTGGTTATTTTGCCGGTTCCATGGGAAGTAACCGTAAGCTACAAGGCAGGAACAGCAAGAGCTACAGAACGTATTTTCCGTGCAAGCCTCCAGGTAGAACTAACAGATGACGATAATGCCAATGGTTGGAAACAAGGAATTTATTTGCGGGATATCGATAAGAATGTGTTGGCCAAAAGCGACTACCTGCGAAAAGAAGCCGAGCTATATATTAATTATATCTCAGAAGGTGATGCTCTTTGTGACAATAAATTCATGCAGAAAGTATTGCGTGAGATTAATGAAGGAAGTGTTTTTATGAATCAATGGGTTTATGAGCAAACGAAAGAATTATTAGATAAAGGAAAATTAGTAGGCATTCTCGGCGGCGATCACAGTGCGCCATTCGGATATTATAAGGCCATTGCTGAGAAATACGGAGAATTTGGAATGTTGCAAATTGATGCGCATTGCGACCTTCGTTCTTCTTATGAAAACCTTACTTATTCTCATGCATCCATTATGTATAACGCCCTGCAGGAAATTCCACAACTAACCAAACTGGTTCAGGCCGGTATCAGGGATTATTCATCAGGCGAGTTGGAATATATCAAAAACAGCAATGGGCGTGTTGTTACTTTTTTTGAGAAAAAAATCAAAGAACGCAGCTTTGAAGGTGAAACGTGGAAGCAAATAGTGGAAGATATTATTGTGCAGCTTCCACAAAAAGTTTATATCAGTTTTGATATTGACGGGCTTGATCCAAAGTTATGTCCAAACACCGGAACTCCGGTTCCCGGCGGATTTGATACGCAACAGGTTTATTATTTATTCAGAAAAATAAGCGAAAGCGGCAGGCAATTTATTGGTTTTGATTTAAATGAAATCGGCGTAAGTACCAATGAATGGGACGAAAATGTGGGTGCCCGTGTTCTCTTTAAACTATGCAATCTGTTGATTGCTTCAAATGAAAAATATGCAACACTTTAATATCATCCTGAAAAATGATAAAATAAAATCGTACCGCCACATTGCGCTGATTGTCCTGTTGCTCAATCTCGCCGTTTTTGTTTACCTGTTGTTTTATGACCAATATCGTTATGAAGCAGCATCAGCGATTTTGCTGATTGGCATTTATGTTTTTATGCGCCTTTATTTTATTAAAAAATATAAACAGGGCAATTATCTGGATCAGATAATACTCTTCGTGCTTGCTGGCTGCTGGCTTGGCGTACAGAATTATTTTATGGTAACCGCGCTGGTAATTTTGGGTATTTTGTATCACTTAACTTTGCAAAAAATTCAATTTGTTTTTACTGCGGAAAAGATAACCAGATTTAGTTTTCCATCAAAAGAATATGACTGGAATTTATTTAATAATGTGATTCTGAAAGATAATATTCTTACGCTTGATTTTAAAAACAACAAATTGATACAGGCAGAAATCGAAAATCAGAAAAATATCAACGAACAACAATTCAATTCATTCGCCCAATCACAATTACAAATTAAATAGTCCATTCACAACTCACAGTCACCACTCACCATGAAACATCCTCCTTTTCTTTTATATTCTGATGGCAAAGGAAACATCTTTGAAGACACTTCATTGTATGTGTGTGGACGAAGCGGATGGGATGCAATGCCGGTAGAAAATGAAGAATGGATCGAACTTCCAGCTGGAGGACAATTGTATGAACTTCCACACCGGCACGGCATTGGCATAGATGTGAAAACCGGAGAAATGCGATTATGTGAAAAAGGCTGGGCCGTCGCTGCTTTTATCCCACCGGCTTTTACCGGAACTTTTCTTGCCGCTTATGAAACACTTTCTGAGGCAGAAATATTGCCCCTGTTTTGTTATACAGCAGCTGGATGGTACAACGATAAGTTTTATGTAACGGCTGTAAGAATTGAAAAAGACATCCGCCAGGAAAGCGAGGGATTTGATGAAGAGAAAATTGAAAAGGGCGTAAAAGAATTTTTGTCGGAGTATAAGCACAACCGGCTCGTACAGCATCTGGCAAATAATTGTTGCCTAACCTATCATTGTCCGGCCGCCAGGAATTATTTTATGGGAAGATGGGAATGCCCGGTTCCCAGTTCGCCTGCGTGCAATGCCAATTGTATCGGCTGTATTTCTTTTCAGCCGCAGGAAGAAACGATTGTTTCCACGCAAGACCGGTTGACTTTTAAACCAACCGCCGAAGAAATAATAGAATATACAGTTCCGCATTTAGAAACAGCGCCTTTCCCGATTGTAAGTTTTGGCCAGGGGTGCGAAGGAGAACCCTTGTTGATGTGGAAAACCATTAGAGAATCCATCCTTGAAATCAGGAAACATACCCAAAAAGGAAGCATCAACATCAATACAAACGGCAGCCATCCTAAAGCGGTGAAAGCTTTGTGTGAAGCAGGTTTGAATAGCATTCGTGTAAGCACCAACTCTGCGCGCGAAAAAATTTATACGCCTTATTACCGGCCAAATAATTATCAATTTAATGATATTGTTGAAAGCCTGAAAATTGTCAATAGTTTTGGCGGCTGGACGAGCATTAATTACTTTGTTTTTCCCGGAATGACTGATAGTGTGGAGGAATATGAATCATTGAGGGAATTGATAAAAACTACCGGTTTGAAAATGATTCAATGGCGCAATTTCAATATTGACCCCGATTGGTATTTGGGAAAAATTGGCGTTACCGAACCTGGTGAATGTATTGGCATCCGTCAGATGATGTCGCTTTTAAAAGAAGAATTTCCGCAGTTGAAATTTGGATATTTTAATCCTTCTATCGAAAG
>JBQCFO010000227.1:0-5731 GCA_051959055.1 Ginsengibacter sp.
CGCCTTTGAAATTATAATCTTACCGGAAATTATTCGCATAGAAGAGAATGATGAAGATCACAGAGAATGATGAAGATCACTTAGTTAAAGAAAAGGCATTATCTGATTGTAAACGTTCGTCAACTGCACCATAAATCGTAAATATCAGGTATGTATTACATGATGCCTATGGAGGTTACACAACAAACAAACAAATAAAGAAAATTCTCACTTTTTCATCTAAATAAAAATTGAAAAATACGTTAAAAGCACCACGTATTTTTTCTAAAACTTCTTCCAAATTAATATGTAGAAACACCAATGAATTAGAAATTTTTATTTAATTTGCATCCACCCTAAAAAGCCACTTAACAGTTAATTGCCCCCTCGAAACTTAATATGCAAAAAGCAAAAAGCACGAAGAAGCAGGAAGCAAAATGTGAGATGCTGGTAGCATGTAGCAGGATCAGAGTAGAAAGTACCAAGATGCAAGTAGAAAGTAGCGACATTCATCATTCACGATTCACGATTCACGATTCACCTTTCCGCTTTCACGATTCACCATTCACTATTCTGCTTTTCCTGATCCTTCTTTCTTCCTGCTCTTCCACCAAAAAGACTATTTACTTCCAGGATATTCAAAAAGATACCACACTTACCAATTTAGTTTCCAAAAATTTTGAACCCAAAATTCAAAAAGGAGATTTGTTATCGATTACTGTTGCCAGTCTTAGTCCCGATAATACCGCAATTTACAACGCACCTCAAAGTGCTCAGGGGCCGTTAACCGGTTATCTCGTGGATGAGAATGGAAATATTCCATTCATAAAACTGGGTACCATTCATGTGGAAGGAATGACCCGTAAAGAATTAAAACTTCAGTTAGAAAAAGATTTGGTACCCTATCTGTCACAGTCAGTGGTGGCTGTTGGATTTCTCAACAGGCATATTACAGTGATGGGAGCGGTTTCGCCACAGATACTGCCCATGCCCAATGACAATATGACCATTTTGGACGCCCTTGCAGCCAGTGGCGATATTGGCGATAAAGGCCGTACAGATAACGTTTTGGTAATCCGGGAAAAAGATAATTCCAAAGAATTTAAAAGATTAAATCTTACTGACAAATCTGTATTTTATTCTTCGTATTTTTATTTGCAGCCCAACGACATTATTTATGTAGAACCTGTTAAAACTAAAGTGGATAATACGACCCGGATTATTTCGTACGTTACTGCTGGAATATCATTTATTTTAATCGTAATTGACCGTATTAAATTATAACCCAGTCTATGGACGAAGAACAATTTTTCAAAGAAAAAACGGATTCAAACATATTTAAGCAGATAATTTACAAATATCTGCCATTCTGGCCATTGTTTGTTCTTACCGTTTCTATTTCTATGGCAGTTGCCTATATTGATCTTCGCTCGCAGGTTCCGGTCTACGTCGCGTCTGCAAAGGCTTTGCTGAAAGATCCGCAAAAAAGTGGCAGCGATTCCAAAGTGCTGGATGCCCTGAATATTTTTGGTGAAAAAAAAATAGTGGATAATGAAATTGTGGTTTTGCGTTCACCCGATCTGATGCAGGACGTGGTAAAGCAGCTCGATATTTATGGAACCGTTTATAATAAAGGAAACGTACGTACAGAAGAACTTTATGGATCAAATTCACCGTTACAGTTTGTTGCTTTAGATAAAGACCATTTCAATTTGTGGGCTACTTATTTTTTTTCAGTTGATTGGAAAAATAAAATCGTACACATTGATAGTAAAAATGTTCCTTTTGATTCTACAACTGTTTTGGGTAATAATGTGGTAAGGTTGATAATAAATCCCACTTACAATCAGAATCTGACCGGCAAAAATTACTTTGTACAATTTGCTTCTCCTGCCGGTGTGGCCGGTGGTATTGTGGGTGGCCTTAAAATTTCTCCTTATTCTTATTCTTCCACCATCCTGAACGTATCGCTCGAAACACCTGTACCGGAAAAGGGACGCGATATATTGAACAAGCTTTTTGAAATTTATAATAAAAACGGTGTAGAAGATAAAAGTGAAGTGGCCGATAAAACCATGAAATTTATTGACGACCGGCTAGACCTTGTCTCTTCTCAGTTAGACAGCGTAGAAAGAAAAATCTCTGTTTTCCAATCACGAACTTCAGCCGTAGATCTCGGTACCCAGGCCTCTGCTTATTTTGGAAAAGTAACGGATCTGGATAAACAAAACAGCCAGGTGGATTTGCAACTGGAAGGTTTAAAAGACATCAGCGATTATATAAAAAATAAAGGACAAAAACCAGGCGTCGTACCTTCTTTGTTGCTCGTAAGCGATCCCACGCTCTCAGGATTACTCGATAAGCTTTATACCGCCGAAACGCAGGCAGAGACGTTGCGAAGCGTTACCGGCGAAAGCAACGATGCCGTAATCCTTGCCAATGCGCAAGTGGAAAAAATAAAAGCTGACATTTCCGATAATATCGGAAGTATCCGGAACAACCTGATGACGACCAAAAATCAGATCAATGATCAGATTGCTGCCAGTAATTATCTTTTGAAAAAAGTACCCGAGCAGGAAAGAGCATACCTCGATATCAGCAGGCAGCAGGCGGTAAAGAATAACATCTATACCTATCTTTTGCAAAAACGAGAGGAAACAGCAATTTCTTCGGTAGCGACTACACCGGATTTGAAGGTTGTTGAATCGCCATCTTCTTTTGGCCCAATCCGTCCGGTAAACAAAAATTTCTACCTTGCCGGCTTTGTAATTGGTTTGCTTGCAGGGGCATTTATTGTTTTATTAAAAGAAATTTTCAGCAGGAAAGTATTATTCCGGGCGGAAATAGAAAAAAACATGGATATTCCGATTCTGGGCGAACTGGTGCAGGTAAAAGGCAAAGAGCCGATTGTCATCATGGATGGAAAAAGAACTGTAGTGGCAGAACAATTCCGGTCGGTGAGAACCAATCTCGCTTTTATGGGGTTAAATGATAAGCAAAATACCCTGATGATTACTTCAAGTGTTTCGGGTGAAGGGAAAAGCTTTGTAGCGATCAACCTGGCGATTAGTTTTACCCTCACCGGCAAAAAGGTGGCTCTGATGGAACTGGACCTGCGCAAACCAAAATTAAGTAAGATCTTAAATGTAAAGAAAACGCCGGGAATATCAAGCTTTCTTGCCGGCAAAGCCACTACAGATGGAATTATCAAACAAACGCATATTCCAGGTTTACACATTATTTCTGCAGGCCCTATTCCTCCAAATCCAACAGAACTGATCCAGGGCGAAAAGTTTGCAGAACTGATTGCGGAATTAAAAACAAGATTTGATTATGTGATTATGGATACTGCACCTGTTTCACCGGTTACTGATGCCCAATTATTGCAGTCATTTGCCGACATTAATTTATTTGTAGTGCGCCATGCCGTAACGCCGCGGGTTTTCTTATCTATGATAGAAGCGCTGCAAAAGCAAAAGAAATTTAAAAATATGTGCCTCGTATTCAATGGAATCAAACCACGGGGATTTAATATTTATGGCTACGGATTCGGAGGATATGGAAACGGCTATGGTTATGGATACGGCTATGGTTATGGATATGGGGGTGAATATGGTGGTGGATATTACCTCGAAGATCAGAAAGGTGTTTTAATGGCTTTCCGGAAACTTTTGGGTAAATAAAGAAAGTAGAAAGTAGTTTCCTCACCAACGATGAAAATATTCGCTTCAGTTTAAAAAAAATATGGGACTGAGGGAAGCGAAGCTATGTGAAGAAAGTAGCAAGTAGAAAGAAGAAAGAAGCAAGTAGAAAGTAGCAGCATGTTGATTAAAAAACAAGTTTTTACATCTTACATCCTCCTACATCTCACATCAATATCTAAAACCTAAAGAAATCGAACCGATAAAAAAGACCTGGTACGCAGTTTATACGCGGCCAAGATGGGAAAAAAAAGTAGCGGCAATGCTACTTGAAAAAGGAATTGAAAATTATTGCCCCATCAATAAAGTAACCCGGCAATGGAGTGATAGAAAAAAAATCGTAATGGAGCCCGTTTTCAAAGGCTATGTCTTCGTAAGAATTGAAGAAGACAAAAAATGGCAGGTGAAAGAAGTAATGGGAATTTTAAACTTTGTGTATTGGCTGGGAAAGCCAGCCCAAATCCGGGACGAAGAAATAGACCTGATCCGTAAATTTCTTAATGAATTTAATGATGTGCAGGTAGAGCCAAAAGGCTTTGTAGTAAACACCGAAGTAAGGATCAAGCAAGGCGTTTTGATGAATTACAAAGGAGTAGTGGTAGAAATATTAGGCAACAGAGCCGTAGTAAAAATAGATACCCTCGATCTGCAGCTGAGTGCGCATTTTGATAAAAAGAATTTGGAGTTGATTTAGTGGTTGTTAGTTGTGATTTGTGAGTTGTGCGGTGAGTGGCAAAGTAAATTGAAAATTTGTATAATTTGCGGCAACTCTGCTTTTTTTCCTAATAATTATTTCATCAGAATCGTTAATCTGTGTGAATCTGTGTAATCTGTGGCAAATCCACTTGTATAAAACCGTATAATTCTTTCCAAAAAATAATATGAATAAAAACTCAAAAATATACGTTGCCGGCCATCGGGGCTTAGTAGGCAGCGCTATTGTAAGAAAATTACAAAAAGAAGGGTATAATAACCTGTTACTCCGCACTTCATCAGAAGTAGATCTGCGCAACCAGCAGGAGGTAAAAGAATTTTTCGAAGAAGAAAAGCCGGAATACGTTTTTATGGCTGCAGCAAAAGTGGGTGGTATCAATGCAAACAATATTTACCCGGCAGATTTTATTTATGATAACCTCTGTATTCAAAATAATGTGATTCATCAATCTTACAGGAATGAGGTAAAAAAATTATTAGTCCTTGGCAGCAGTTGCATTTATCCAAAAAATGCAGAACAGCCCATAAAAGAGGAATATTTACTGAGTGGCTATCTCGAACCAACAAATGATGCTTATGCCATTGCAAAAATCGCCGGTATCAAAATGTGCCAGTCGTATCATAAGCAATATGGATGCAATTTTATCAGCGCAATGCCTACAAACCTGTACGGCCCAGGCGATAATTACGACTTGAAAAATTCACATGTATTACCAGCGTTACTTCGTAAGTTTCATGAGGCAAAAATGAATGATGAACCGACTGTAACTGTTTGGGGCACGGGAAAACCACGCCGGGAATTTTTGCATGCAGACGACCTTGCCGATGCCTGTCTTTTTTTAATGGAACATTACAATGATCCTGAAATCATCAATATTGGGGTAGGAAAAGACATTTCAATAGGAGAGATGGCCGAAATGATTAAAAGTATTACTGCTTACCAGGGCGAAATCGTTTTTGATACTTCAATGCCTGATGGAACGTTCAGAAAATTGCTCGATGTCAGCAAGCTGAGCACCTTAGGCTGGCAGGCGAAAATTGCTTTTGAAGAAGGAGTGAGAAGGACTTATGAAAAACATTTTTTAGGTTCAGGATTTGTCGTTGAAGGTTGAAAGTGTTGCTATCCGGTCAAGACGCTTGTTTCCAGCGGCCTGAACGATGGCTCGGGTTGAAAGTTCACGATTTCCTCTCTATTACGTTTCAGGCCGCTTAAAGCGTCCCGACCCTGCGGTACGAATGGCAGCTGTTCAGGGTTGTAGTTGAAGGTCTAAAGTAGTTGCTATCCGGTCGGGACACTTGTTTTTCGCGGCCTGAACGATGGCTCGGGTTGAAAGTTC
>JBQCFO010000228.1:0-7030 GCA_051959055.1 Ginsengibacter sp.
GTAAACCTGATGAGTTATGATTTAGTAAGTGGATATGCATCTGTAACCGGCAATCACACTGCCTTATTCAGTACGGCGCAACAATTTGAATCAACCGATCAGGCGGTAAATCAATTGATAAAATTTAAAGTTCCGGCAAATAAAATTGTAATTGGCGCTGCATTTTATGGCAAAGTGTGGGAAAATGTAGCTGATACTGCAAATGGTCTTTATCAAAATGGGAAATACATTGACAACATCATGTTTAGAAATTTTGATACACAAATGTCTGTGGACAGTGGTTTTGTTTACCATTGGGATAGTGCTGCTAAAGCCCCTTATTCATATAATGCTGAAAAGAAGCTCTTCGTTACTTATGATGATAAGAAATCAGTAGCACTTAAAACCAAATATGCAATTGATCATGAGCTTGGAGGAATTATGTTTTGGGAACTTGCTTACGATGCTTTTGACAATGGACTGTTGGATGTAATAGATGAAGTACAGAAGAATGATAAAGAGCAAAATAGAAACGAAAACTTTGCCAGGCAAAAATTGCGAAAATAATCCTTAACAAATCCTTATCTGTTCACGTTTAATCTTTCTTTCATTTTTTATTTCTCATATTCAGAACGGCTGTAAAACCCGCTTCCAATTTTAATATGAAAAATAAAATTTTACTTATCGTTTCTGTCCTTATTTCAAGTGTCAGTTTCGCACAAACCACTCCGTCTTTTGGCGTAAAAGCAGGTATCTTATCATCCGGTATCCGTGGGGATGCGGTTGATAATTTCAAAAACATTCTCGATTTCACCAACGGTGGAATTACTACAAAAGATTACACCGGTTTCTTTGCAGGAGGCTATGGAACTATTCCTGTAACAGAAAATTTTTCTATTGAGCCAGGGATTTATTATTCTTTGAAAGGTTATGAATTGGATGGTTCTTTAAATCTGAAAGGACTTAATTTTTTGGGTGCCAATGCAAAAGCAATTTTGCAATCTGAATATGTAGACGTGCCTCTTTTATTGAAGGGAAATTTTGGCGGCTTTCAGATTTTTGCAGGCCCACAGATCTCTTATCTTGCTTCAGCAAATCTGAAAACAACAGCAGGGATTTTGGGCATTAATTTATTGAACAAAACAATGGATGCTACTTCACAATTTAACCGTTGGAATACCGGTGTCACAGCTGGCATTGGATACCAGTTTTCCAATGGGCTCAACCTCTCTGCTTCTTACGATTATGGTTTGTCAAAAATGGATGCCAACCGGAGTGTAAATGCTTACAACAATGTTATAAAATTAGGAATAGGAATTAACTTCTGATATCACAAAAAATCCTGGCAGTAAGCCGGGATTTTTTATAAGCATCGATTGAAGTTGAATAACGACACTTGTTGAAGGTTCAGAATAAGCATCGATGCTCGGCTTTTATTTTCATTCAATTCAAAGAAGTCAGCTGTACAAAGAGAGCGTTCATCCTCTTTGTTTCATTGAAATGAAAAAATCTGCAACCGTTGGTTTTTAAGAACGTAAATGCGGCGGTTACTGATTTTTATAGTTGCATTATTTTGTAATTGAACCGGCAATTTGAAAGCGATAGCATCCGGCAAAGGAGGAGTGTATTTATAAAGATTTTCTTTATCAAACCCATAAATATTTTTGCCAAAAACTTCCATGTCTGTCCAGTTTAAAAAAGTTAGCCTGGTTTTAAAACTTCCATAATAATCAAAAATATAAATGCCTTTTTGAGGGTCATATAAATAAACAAATCCATCGCGGTCCATGATTTTTACCGGATCAGGAACCGAATCAAAAAGTAACCTGAAATCAACAGTTTCAGAAAGAATATTTCCGTTGTTGTCTATCTTTTTTAATTTATTATCCTGCTCATCAAAAAGCCAGATGTTGTTATCATAAGAACTGGTAACTGCACGGACTCTAAAAATGTTTTGCTTTCGCAAATTGATGGAAGTAACAACATTCAAATATTTATCTAGCAAAACAATGGTAGAAAAATTCTGATAAAAAAGAATTGTTTTCCAGGGATTTTCTGCATCTACATAGGAAAGTTTTCCATATTTGGTTATTTCGTTAAAAACCCCCACAGAATCTCCTTTTTCGTTGTATTTTTTTAATTGGTTTCCGGGAGTAATCAGGTAAAGCGCTCCGATATTGTCTACTGAAAAGGAAGAAACCGGCAATGGAATTTGTTCTATAAAGCGAAAGGCAGAATCATTTTGTGCAAAAGTCGAGGCGCCAACAAACAAACAAATAAGCAGTAAAATGTTTTTCCTATTCATTTTCATAATATTTCAATGAAATGTTTTCACCATTAAATACAGCAAAACTGAAGTACTTTATCCAATCTCCTAGATTGAGATAGACACTTTCATCATTCAGTTTATATTCAATAGGTAAATGACGATGCCCAAAAATAAAGTAATCAATGTGTCTGTTTTTCAGAACGTTTTTGGCATAAATAATCAGCCATTCTTTATCTTCTCCCAGGAAATGTTCATCTTCTGAGCCAGTAGCCGCCCGGCTTTTTCGACTGAAATAATCTGCAATTCCAATTCCTGTAGAAGGATGAAGCATTCCAAAAAGCGATTGAGAAAATTTACTTCTGAAAACTTTTTTCATCATTTTGTAACGATGATCGCCGGGGCCTAAACCATCTCCGTGTCCAATTAAAAATTTTTTTCCATTAAATTCAAATTCCTTTGGCTCATGGAATACCTCAATATTCAGTTCTTTTTCAAAATATCCATTCATCCACATATCATGATTGCCCACGAAAAAATAAATGGTGATTCCGCTATCTGTTAGTTCAGCAAGTTTACCCAGGATTCTTACAAATCCTTTAGGTACTACTTTTTTATATTCATACCAAAAATCAAAGAGATCGCCGAGAATGAAAATTACTGCTGCGTCTTTTTTTATTTCATCGAGGAAATTTACTATTCGTTTTTCACGAATAAGGCTCGATTCATGATCAGGGGCGCCAAGATGAAAATCTGAAAGAAAATATATTTTTTTGCCGGGTTTGAGTTGCATTGAAAATCAGTAACAATTAAAAAAGTTCGTTGGCTATTTCGTCTTTGGTTTGCATAAAGTTAAAGAGAAAGTATCAAACTTATTCGGCCAACAATGGCTTATCAATCAGAAATACATAAACCTCCTTTGGCCCATGAACACCTACTACCAGTGTTTTTTCAATGTCTGCAGTGCGGCTTGGCCCGGCAGCAAATGTGATAAATGACGGGAGATGGTTTCCATATTTTTTTTTCAAATCTTTGAGCGCATCCCGCGTGTCAAATACCAATTGATCTGTATAAGCGATGCAGATATGAACCGGGGCATATGCACTTACCGTACGTCCGCTTTCCTGAGCACTGCTCATCACAATTGCACCGGTTCGCGCTACGAGGTAATTGCAGGATGTAATGGCCGCGTCACAATGGGTTAATGAGGATTTTTTAATTTGTGGAAATTCCTTGGATTTGAAAAGATTTAAAAGTTTATTTTCCGTACAATAAACATTTTCCCATTTTTTTTGAATAATGAGTTGTTTAATTTGATCTTTTGCATCGGCTTCATTTACACAAAAAGCAAATTTCCCTAATAACTTTGTAAACTCTTCGGCAAATAAAATTTCGAGGTCTTCTGCCGGCGGTTGAAAAACAGAGCTTGTGCCTTCACTTTTGGGAAAAGGTAAAGGCGTTGAATTACTCAACGCCTCTCTTATTTTTTTTAAAATTTTTTCTTTAGAAGAAGAAACTTTCATTTTGATTATTTAATATTTGCATCATTTGTATCCACTATATGAATAGCGGAATCCACAACTGCCTCTTTTGGATTATCTACAAAATCTAAAGCCTTTTTATCTTCATAAGGTCTTTTGCCAATCAAAGCTTCTACATCACTTTTGAAAAGAACCTCTCTTTTCAACAATTCCTGGGCAATTATTTCAACTTCTTTTCTTCTTTCTGACAATAATTCTTTCGTTCTTTCAAAGGCAGTTTCAATCAGTTTGCGCACTTCTTCATCTATCATTTTTCCCGTTTCTTCACTAAATGGCTTCTGGAATGCATTCTCTTGTGCGGGATCATAATAGCTCACATTTCCGATTTTCTCATTCATGCCATAAACAGTAACCATAGAGTAAGCCATTTTAGTTACCTGTTGCAGATCATTGCTGGCACCTGTTGATATTTTACCAAAAAAGATCGTTTCTGAAGCGCGGCCACCAAGGGTCATACAAATTTGATCCAGCAATTGGTCAGTATTATATAAATATTGTTCTTTTGGGGTATATTGTGCATAACCTAATGCTGCTGTGCCTCTAGGGACAATGGTTACTTTTAATAATGGATACGCATGTTCTAAAAACCATCCGCAAATTGCATGTCCTGCTTCATGATAAGCAATAATCTCTTTTTCTTCAGGCAAAATGATTTTATTCTTCTTTTCTAATCCACCAATTACCCGATCTATAGCATCCTGGAAATCATTCATATCTACAGCTTCTTTGCCATTCCTCGCAGCGATCAATGCAGCTTCATTACAAACATTGGCAATATCTGCGCCTGCAAAACCGGGTGTTTGTTCAGCGAGCTTATGTGTATCCAAACTTTGAGAAACTTTAATAGGAACCAGGTGAACTTTGAATATCGCTTCACGGCCAACAAGGTCCGGGCGATCGATGCTTATCTGGCGGTCAAACCTGCCTGGGCGCAATAAAGCGCTGTCCAAAACATCCGGACGATTGGTTGCAGCAAGAATAATAATTCCCAAATCTGTTCCAAAGCCATCCATTTCTACCAATAATTGATTGAGCGTATTTTCTCTTTCATCATTGCTCATCATCATGTTTTTTCCACGTGCACGGCCTATCGCATCTATCTCATCAATAAAAATAATACAAGGTGCCTTTTCTCTTGCCTGTTTGAATAAATCCCTTACGCGACTAGCTCCTACACCTACGAACATTTCTACAAAATCACTTCCACTCAGGCTGAAAAAAGGAACCTGCGCTTCACCTGCAACGGCTTTTGCAAGCAATGTTTTACCAGTTCCGGGAGGGCCAACTAATAAAGCGCCTTTTGGAATTTTACCTCCAAGGTTGGTATATTTTTTTGGATTTTTGAGAAAATCTACTATTTCCATTACCTCGACTTTTGCTTCATCGAGGCCCGCAACATCGCTGAAGTTGATGTTCACACGCGTGCCTTTTTCAAAAAGGGTCGCTTTCGATTTTCCAATATTAAAAATACCACCCGGGCCACCCGCGCCTGCACCACCACCCACTTTGCGCATCATCATTATAAATACCAGCGCGATTAAAAGAATGGGCAACAGTGTGCTGATGATTTGGCCAAACAATTCACCTTCATCACCTGGCCTGTCAGGTACTTGCTTTACCTGTGGATTATCTTTATAAAACTGAGCCAGTTGGGTAGCAAAAATTTCATCTTTAATAATGCTAAAGTAAGCCTGAGGCCCATCTTTTATTTTTTTTACGTCATCGTAATTTGGTCCGAAAACTGTTTTGAAATAACCGGCATCACTATCTAGCTTTTGAGGATCTATGAAAACCCTCACCAGTTTTTTATTTCCGACAGTTTTTATCTGATCTACATCGCCCTGGCGAAGCATCGTATAAAAATCGGTATTATTAATTTCCACACCGGAACCTGTAGTGGTCCGGAAAAGATTGTATCCGATTATTAAGGCGAAAATAATCCCGTAAACCCAATAGATACTAAGTTTCGGCTTCTTTTTTGGATCTTCCTCGGGCGGAGTTCCGGGAGATAAATTTGGGTTTAGCCGTCTTTGTAATGATTTCTTTTTCTGTTCTTCAGTTGCCATAGTTTACAGTGCAATATTTTGTATCTGAGTTTTTTTGAGAACCAGATTTTTGTTTTAAGGTTTATTATGTATGATTAATGTTCTATAATTACAGCATCGCTCCACATTTCTTCCAGCCTGTAAAACTTTCTCGGTTCAGGCAGCATAATATGAACGACCACATTCACGTAATCAATTAAAATCCATTGTTCCCCTTGCCGTCCTTCATGCTTATAAGGTATTTCCCCACATTTTTTTTTCACTTCTTCTTCCACAAAATCAGCAATGGCCTTTAACTGTATCGGGTTAGATGCTTCACAAATAATAAAAAAATCTGTAACGGCTTCAGGGATTTTTTTCAGGTCAAGGCTTACAATTTTTTCGCCTTTTTTTTCCTCTATCGCATGGATAATCGTTTTAAATAGTTTACTATTTCTGGTTACCCTTGCTACGGTTGATTTTTTTCTTTTTTCCAGTAATGTTAAATTGTTCAAATGTGTTCTTTTTACTCGTGCTAATTTCAGCAATCAGCAAAAATAAATTTATTCTCTTAGATTGCAGCTTTACACGTAAATTTTGTATCTATTTTATCAAAAATACTATAAATCTTTATTAATCTTTTTTTATGTCTTTTTCTGAGGAAAATATACTTATTCTTGATAAGGTGGATAGCACCAACAACTATGCCATGGCCCTGATTCGGAAAGGGGATGGAACAGTGATAAAACCTGTTTTCGCACTCGAGCAGACCCGTGGAAAAGGTAGGCGTGGCAAGCATTGGAAAAGCATTAAGGGTGCTAATATTATCCTGTCTATACCTCTGCAGATACAAGGAATCGCCCCCTCGGACCAATTTCAAGTCAGTGTTGCCGTTGCCTTGAGTTGCTTTGACCTTTTTTCAAAATATATTTTAGCAAATCTTTTTATAAAATGGCCAAACGATCTTTTTATCAATGACAGTAAGGCAGGAGGTGTTTTGATTGAAAATGTGATCAAAGGTACTTTATGGCAGTGGGCCATTATTGGAATCGGGCTAAATATTAACCAGGAAGAATTTGAAGAATTTAATTTTAAAGCGACTTCATTAAAATTAGCAACAGGAAAAAAATATGACGTTTTATACCTTGCACAAGAACTAGTTTCGCTGGTTTTAAAAAAAATAGAAGAATTAAAATCCGGCAATTTTGAAATGATGCTGG
>JBQCFO010000229.1:0-3394 GCA_051959055.1 Ginsengibacter sp.
TTTGATTATTGCTAAATATGACTTCGTGTTAAGGGAAAAAGTTTTGGATTACTATGATGGAAAGGCACTATGGTAGTATAACTGTGATGTAAAATAAATTACTGCTTACTAAAAACTTTTCTCTGTGTTTAGTTTTTGGCGTAGGTCTAAAGTTCTGCGCCATTTTTTTTAAAATTAAAAAGCATGAATTTGAATCGCTAACCTTTCTAATCAGAATAAAAATAAAATGCCTTTATTTGTTTGTTTACTGAATCAATTTTTATTAATCATAAACCTTAGCAAGATTGCAACCTGTGCTGATTCTAATCTTTTTTAAACATTTTTCCATTCATCTAAAACTCAATTTCATCAAAATAAATTGCGCATATTTCAGATTTTCTGAACGTATAATACATGCGACATTTGCATCATAATATTAAACGAAATGAGTACACAGGAAACCATCAATTATAATCGCATTGCAGTAGCGATTGATTATATAAAAAAGAATTTCAGGCAACAACCAAATTTAGATGAAGTAGCAGAAAAAATACATTTAAGTCCCGCTCATTTTCAGAGAATTTTTACCGATTGGGCTGGCACCAGCCCAAAAAAATTTCTTCAATATATCAGTGTTCAGCATGCAAAAAAAATCCTGAAAGAAGACAACAAGGCCACCCTGTTTGATGCCACTTTTGAAACAGGTCTTTCAAGTACCAGCCGCTTACATGATCTGTTTATAAATGTAGAAGGAATGACTCCTGCAGAATATAAAAATGCTGGTAAAAATCTTCACATCCATTACAGTTTCGCAGAAAGCCCGTTTGGAAATCTGATTGTCGCATCTACACAAAAAGGTGTTTGTTATATGGCCTTTGAAGAGGATGAAGAAAAGGCTTTGAACGATTTGAAATCGAAATTCCCCAATGCTTTTTTTCAGAGGAAATTAGATTTGATACAGCAAAATGCGTTATTCATTTTTCAAAATGACTGGAGCAAGCTTCCGGAAATAAAGCTGCATTTAAAAGGCACAGATTTTCAATTAAAAGTTTGGGAAGCTTTATTGAAAATTCCGATGGGAAAACTTTCTACTTACGGAACCATCGCGACACAAATCGGAAAGCCAAATGCTTCAAGAGCAGTAGGGACAGCGATTGGCAGCAATCCTGTTGCGTTCCTGATTCCATGTCACCGTGTAATACAATCAACAGGCACGATTGGCGGGTACATGTGGGGAAACACACGTAAATCAGCGATTATTGGTTGGGAAGGAGCAAAAATCTATTCAGAAATTTAAGAAAACGAATGGAATTATGTGGCAAATAATTACAAAAAAATCGCAGAATGAATTTGTTTAATAATCTAATTGATGAAAAAAGAAATCTGTTGCCAAAAGATGGAGCAGTGAATTATTATGGAAAATTATTCCTTCAGAAACAAGCGAATGATTATTTGCAAGTGCTCTTAAATACCATCGAATGGAGAAATGATGAGGCGATAATTTTCGGAAAGAAAATTATTACCAAACGAAAAGTAGCATGGTATGGAGAAAAACCATTTGAATATACTTATTCGAAAATTACAAAGCTGGCTTTGGCCTGGACAATGGAATTACTGGAAATAAAAACGGTATTGGAGCAAAAAACAGGAGAAACTTTTAATTCCTGTTTGTTGAATTTATATCATAATGGAGATGAAGGAATGGCATGGCATAGCGATGGCGAAAAGGATTTGAAAAAGAACGGAGCCATCGCCTCTTTAAGTTTTGGAGCAGAAAGAAAATTTGCTTTTAAACATAAGCAAACAAAAGAAAAGATTGAATTGCTTTTAGAACACGGAAGCCTTTTAGTGATGAAAGGAGCAACCCAAGAGCATTGGCTGCACAGGCTTCCACCAACAAAATTAATTTCAAAGCCAAGAGTAAATCTGACGTTTAGGACGATTGTAGAAGATGCAAATGAAAAATTTTTCTTTTAAAGATGCCATTACTTTTGATTCGTCCCCGAATCAAAAACAGCGTATAAAACAGGAAAGAAAGTTTTCACTGAAACTATTTCATTTGAAAACAAAAAGCTTTTATATTATCAATCTGAATCATAAAAAATAAATCTATTCCAATTCCTCGCACAAATATCCATTTTGATTTACTATCAGTTTTATTTTTTCATTTTCAATGGAGAATCCTTCAATCCTTAATATCTTATCACAATCATCGAGATCAAAATTGATTTTGCACTCGGGGAAATGCTGATAAAGTAATTCAATTATTTTTTCCGAATTGCTTACTGCGTAAACGTTTGTTTTGAAAACTTCTACCATGTTTTGATTTTTTATTGCACAGTTGCAGCATCTAAATGTTTTTTTATATTTTTCATTTGGCGGATATGCCTTTGCGTATGAAATGTGGCAAAACTGATCCACTCATATCTGGTAAGTTCACCTGATTTTGGAAAAGGAATCGTCGAAGTAAAAGACAAATCGAGGGTATTTGTTGCTTTGCTGATGGCATCGGTTACTTCTTTCAGATCTTCATAAACTATATCTTTTTGTAATGGTTTCTCTGATGGCAAAATGAATTCCGGTGATTGCATTTTAAGATCAAAATTTAAAAATACTGATTTCAGTTTTTCTACATGCTGATCCGGTTCTCTTTGCGTTGGTTTTACATTACCAAGCAAAGCATTCACGGCCCCTTTTAAAGATTTCCTCACATGATCTGCCACCTGCGCTGCACTCCAGCTTCCATCATTAGGGATTTTATTAAATTCTTTTTCGGTGAATGAAGAAACCGTTTGCAATAAATCTTTGGATGTTTCATCAAAGGCAATTGCGAGTTCTGGTATTAATTTTTCTGTTTTCATTATAAAAGATTTAGAGATTTTATTTCTTTGGAATATAATACAAAAGCACATTTCCGTTCCCAAATACCTTTGTTTTTAATAATTGCAAATGTATTTGTTTGACAATATTTTTAAACATAGGTATTCCATTTCCTAAAATCACCGGATTTATCATTATCCGAAATTCATCTATTAAATCATGCTTTATTAAGGTTGAAGATAAATCCGCACTGCCAAAAATGAACACATCTTTTCCCGGTTTACTTTTCAGCTTTTTCACTTCCTGCAATAAATTTTCCTGAATCAATTTGGTATTATTCCACTGCGCTTTTTCTAAAGATTTTGAAAAAACAATTTTGTCAAAACGATTCATCAAACCTGCAATAACCGGATCATCTTTTATTGCTTCTTCTGTCGACCAATAACGTTCCATCAATTCGTAAGTCTTTCTGCCAAACAAAAGCGTATCTGCTGTTTTCAACTGGGCAATGGCAAATTCATTAAATTCTTCATCCACATTGTGCCAGCTAATATCTGCATCCACGCCTTCAAAGTAGCCATCCAGGGTAATAAAG
>JBQCFO010000230.1:0-3340 GCA_051959055.1 Ginsengibacter sp.
TGCGTAGTACAGGCGAGCCATTTCATCGTTATAAATTTCTATTTTTTGCTTTGGTTTCATTATTCGCATCAGGCATGAAACCCAAAGTGAAAGAACTAAGTTAATATCAAAAGTTGAAAGCCATTCACAACCATAAAAAAAACACCGGCAATGTAAATTAATAGTAACCTTGATCTCACCTCCCCTATACCTCCTTCCTACTAAAACTTCAAATGTTCAGCAATCCCTCGGCTACGAAAATAAGATCATTATAATTGCTAAAGTGATACCTTTTCAAAAACGTGTCACCTCTACTAACCATTTGCCTGGGTGATAAAATAAATATTGAGTAACACGTAAACCAACAGCAAAGCCTGCGCAGTGATCATATCGAACCTGCGCGCCTTCACTTCTTTATTTTGCTTTACTAATCTTAAAGAATAAGAAGTAGCAGCAACAATGGCGAAAATGAAAAATAAAGTAACGCCGTGAAGGGTGTCGACCAGCGTAAATGAAGTGGTTTCAGGCAAAGAAGAATCAATGATATACTTATTACCAATTACGGCGAAAAGCGCGCCAACACTGAGTCCGAAGCGTGAGCCCATTTCATCCGGATCAATATAAAAACAAAGGTAGGCAATCAGAAAAGCGATGTACATTCCCAGGAACATTTTCCAGAACAAACCAGAGGCGTCCCTGCTGATATTTAAAACCACTTTAAAAGAACTGTATTCGCTGTGGGGCACAGTAAGAGTAGGATCACCGAAATTGGTTTCATATTTTTTTATACCAATAGAAATAACGCAATTATTAATTGTCCAGCCGCTAAGTGTAAAACGCGGGTCATAATTTTCGCCAACAGTATCCGCCACAAAAACAAGAGACTTTGAATCAAATTGGGAGTTCTCCAGCGACAGTCTCAGCTTCTGTTTGTCGAATGGAAAATTGCGAATGCGCCAGCTGTCTTTCATCAGGCATTGCATCTTCATCAAAAGATAGACCTGGTTGTTACTGCTATCTATTGTGGCAAATGACCTTGAAACAGATTTCGCCTGGGGCACTTCCAGATTCTGCATAAAATCAAAATCCTTGTTTTTATATTTCAACCAAAGCCAAAATGTAGTGACATATTCTTGTTGCTTAAAATCGATGTCGTGGATGCTCGTAATATAAATTCCAACTTTTACGGTATCAGGTTTTTGCTGTGCATACGCTTTACAGGTAGGCAGGAATAAACAGGTGAAATTTAAAACCGCAAAAATGAAAAGGTTCTTCATCTTACTTTTAAATAAAAATGAAAGGTACATCATTGCGAAACAGGAAGCAGTCTCAACTCCAAGTGGATTGCTTCGAAAACCCAATCAAATTCGTTCTAAACAATAAATTTCATTCCGGGGTTTTCTCGCAATGACGGCTCGGTGGGTATTCGCGTCATTGCGAGCTCGTATCTCCGTCATTGCGAGGAACGAAGCAATCTCCTTGTCCGTTATTGTAAGACACGATGCAGTCTCAACTCCAAGAGGATTGCTTCGAAACCCCAATCAAATTCCTTCTAAACAATAAATTTCATCCGGGGTTTTCTCGCAATGACGGCTCAGTGGGTGTTCGCGTCATTGCGAGCTCGTATTTCCGTCATTGCGAGGAACGAAGCAATCTCCTTGTCCGTCATTGCGAGAAAAGAAGTAATTTCCATGTCCGTCATTGCGAGGAACGAAGCAATCTCAACTTCAAGCGGATTGCTTCGAAAACCCATTCAAATTCCTTTTAAACAATAAATTTCATTCGGGGTTTTCTCGCAATGACGGCTCAGTGCTTATTCGCGTTATTGGAACGAAGCAATCTCCTTGCCCGTCATGCGAGGAAAGAAGCAATCGTTTTGAATTCATTATTCCTCCGAGAACAGGAATTCATTTTATTTCTTCGTTTACTGCATGAACTAAAACAATATTATCTAAAATTCATCCATGTATTTTAAGTAATTTTGCACGCCTTAATTTTTTAAAGAACTATGAACAACAATTTTTCTAACTAAAAATAAAAAATACAAATGGTTTTTGATCTTGACATGATTCGGAAATTTTATGAAGGATATGCTGCAAAAGTAGAAGCTGCCCGTAAACTCGTGAATCGCCCGCTCACGCTTACTGAGAAAATTTTATACGCGCATCTTTGGAATGGCAATGCGACACAGCCCTTTGAAAGAGGAAAGGATTACGTGGACTTTGCACCGGATAGAGTTGCCATGCAGGATGCAACTGCCCAAATGGCTTTGTTGCAATTTATGCAATCGGGAAGAACGAAAGTTTCTGTTCCATCTACTGTTCATTGCGATCATTTAATCCAGGCACAGATTGGCGCTGTTGCGGATCTTACCAGGGCCAAATCACAAAACAAAGAAGTGTATGATTTTCTCGCTTCTGTTTCTAATAAATACGGAATTGGCTTTTGGAAACCAGGCGCGGGAATTATCCACCAGGTTGTTTTGGAAAATTATGCATTTCCAGGCGGAATGATGATTGGTACTGATTCACATACTGTAAATGCCGGCGGACTCGGAATGGTTGCGATTGGCGTTGGAGGCGCGGATGCGTGCGATGTGATGGCGGGGCTGCCGTGGGAATTAAAATTTCCAAAACTGATCGGGATCAAATTAACCGGAAAACTAAATGGCTGGACATCTTCAAAAGACATTATTTTAAAAGTGGCCGGAATCCTTACGGTAAAAGGCGGAACCGGTGCTATCGTTGAATATTTTGGTGAAGGCGCTACTTCCTTGTCCTGCACCGGTAAAGGAACCATCTGCAACATGGGCGCAGAAATTGGCGCTACCACTTCTATCTTTGGTTATGACAAGAAAATGGGCGATTATCTGCGCGGAACCGGAAGAGCAGAAGTAGCGGATGAAGCAGATAAATTGTCTGAAAACCTTACCGGTGATAAAGAAGTGTATGCAAATCCTGAAAAATATTTTGACCAGGTAATTGAAATCAATTTATCAGAATTAGAACCACATATCAACGGGCCATTTACTCCCGATCTGGCATGGCCTCTTTCAAAATTTGCAGAAGCTGTTGAAAAAAATAACTGGCCTGAAAAATTAGAAGTCGGACTGATTGGATCATGCACGAATTCATCTTATGAAGATATTACACGTGCTGCTTCCGTTGCCAAACAAGCCACAGAGAACGGCTTGAGCACTGTTTCAGAATTTACCATTACACCGGGATCAGAACAGGTAAGATATACCGTTGAACGCGACGGCTATTTGAAAATTTTTGAAGAAATGGGTGGTGTGGTTTTGGCAAATGCATGCGGGCCTTGTATTGGCCAGTGGGCTCGTCATACAAACGATCCTGAAAAG
>JBQCFO010000231.1:0-2966 GCA_051959055.1 Ginsengibacter sp.
CCGGTTTCTTTCCAGTACAAATAAGCAAGAACACTTTTGGTACCGGCGCCATCCGCATGCATTACGTTTACAAACTCCTCATCATTTCCGAGATAATCAGGATAAATTTTGCAAAAAGCATTGGGAAAAATTCCCTGGTCAAGATTTTTTACCGCTGCATGAACTTCTTCTTTTTGTGCAGAAACACCGCGTTTGGAGTAGAGCGACATTATTAAATTATTGAATTACTGAATTATTGAATTATCAGCTCCTATTCAGAGCTAATAAAGTGCGTAAAAGTAAGCCCCTGCAATGAATTTTCCATCTGCTAAATTTATATTTATCAATTATCTTGCAAACTTCTTATGCAGGTACACCAAGATATCAACAACCTACCGGATTTTAAAAACGCGGTCATTACGATTGGAACTTTTGATGGCGTACACACAGGGCATATTCAGATTATCCATCAGCTAAAAAAAGAAGCAGCCCTCAATAACGGTGAATCAGTCATTATTACTTTTGACCCGCATCCGCGGATGGTTATCCAGGCTCAAAATCCAGAGAAAAAATCTATTCAGTTATTAAATACACTTTCAGAAAAAATCGAACTATTATCAAAACAGGAAATTGATCACCTCGTAATTGTTCCCTTTACTCAGGAATTTTCCAATCAAAGTGCAGAAAATTATATTTCTGAATTCCTGGTTTCAAATTTTCAACCCAAAACAATTATTACGGGATATGATCACCGGTTTGGTAAAAACAGAAGCGGGAATTATCAAATGCTTGAAAAATTTCAACAGCAATTTAATTACGAAGTGAAAGAAATTCCTGCTCATATTTTAGACCATGTAACGATCAGTTCTACCCGTATCCGGAATGCTTTAAACACAGGACAGGTAAGTATTGCAAACGACTGTTTAGGATATGATTATTTTTTCGAGGGAAGAGTGATTGAAGGAAATAAAATCGGAAGAACGCTTGGATATCCAACGGCGAATCTTGAAATAAATGATAAAAACAAACTGGTTCCTGCCGATGGAATTTATGCGGTGAATGTAAGCCTTGGAACAGAAAATTCAACTGGCGGTATTTTTATCGCTGAATCAGTTCACCAGGGAATGTTGAGCATTGGCATCAGGCCAACGAGCGGTGATAATAAAAGAATGATCGAAGTAAATATTTTTGATTTCAATGAAAATATTTATGGCCGAATGCTACGTGTGTATATCAAAGATTTTTTGAGAAAAGAAGAAAAATTTGACAACCTTGAAGAACTAAAAAAGCAGATAGCCATAGACGAAATCAATGCAAAAAGGTTATTGAACGAACAATAATTTTTTGATTTTTTTATTTGTGAATTTCACTGGTAAAATGAAATTCAATATCCGGGTTATTTGTTCGCTCAGTGTTCAAGAACCATTCGCTTTGCGCCAGGTAAACTAAAAGCCCGTCTTTATCCTCAGCAATATTTCCTGATTTAAATTTTATAAATTCTTCCAGCTTTTTTGGATCTTTTGAAGTGATCCAGCAAGCTTTGTAATATGGCAGAGAATTGAGTTGTACGGATGCGCCGTATTCATGAAGAAGACGATATTGAATTACCTCAAATTGCAATTCGCCAACACAACCGATAATTTTTTTATTGCCACCAAATTGAGTAAATAATTGCGCTACACCTTCATCGGTGAGTTGCAACAATCCTTTTTCGAGCTGCTTTGTTTTCATCGGATCTTTATTCACAACTTCCTTGAATATTTCCGGCGAAAAAGAAGGAATTCCGGTGAAAAAGAAATCTTCGCCTTCGGTAAGTGTATCACCGATTTTAAAATTTCCGGTATCAAACAAACCTACCACATCGCCCGGATATGCCGATTCGATGATGTCTTTATCTCTTGCTAAAAAAGTATATGGATTGCTAAACCGGACATTCTTACGGAGCCGTACATGATGAAAATATTTGTTGCGCTCAAATTTGCCGGCGCACACCCTGAGAAAGGCAATTCTATCACGATGACGGGGATCGAGGTTTGCATGAATTTTAAAAACAAAGCCGCTGAATTTATTTTCTTCAGGCTCCACAACACGCGTCGTTACTACTCTTTCCTGTGGCAATGGCGCTATCTGGATAAATGTTTCCAGCAATTCTTTTACACCAAAGTTATTAATGGCGCTTCCAAAAAATACCGGAGCAATTTTGCCTTTCAAATATGGCTGTTTATCAAAATCGCCGTAAACGCCTTCTATCAATTCTACATCTTCTCTCAAACGCGCGGCGTCTTTTGCACCCAGTTTTTGTTCTACAATTGGATCATTTATATTTTCAATCGGCACATCTTCTTCTGATATTTTTTGATTGGGTGTAAATAAAAGAAGCGATTTTTCAAACAAATTGTAAACACCTTTAAACTCTTTGCCCATACCAATCGGCCAGCTCAGCGGATGCAATTGAATATTTAATTCTGATTCAATTTCATCTAAAAGATCAAATGGATTTTTACCATCCCGATCGAGTTTATTTACAAAAACAATCACCGGCGTATCTCGCATCCGGCATACTTCCATCAATCTTTTCGTTTGTTCTTCCACGCCTTTTACAGAATCAATCACAAGAACCACGCTATCAACAGCGGTTAAAGTGCGGTAAGTATCTTCTGCAAAGTCTTTGTGGCCGGGTGTATCTAACAGATTTACCAATACATCTTTATATTCAAAACTCATTACAGAAGTAGCGACCGAAATTCCACGTTGCCGCTCAATATCCATAAAATCGGAAGTAGCGTGTTTCTTTATTTTATTACTTTTTACAGCGCCGGCAGTTTGAATAGCGCCACCAAAAAGCAAAAACTTTTCAGTAAGCGTTGTTTTCCCGGCATCCGGGTGAGAAATGATTGCAAATGTCCTGCGTTTCTTTATTTCGTTGATAATTTTCGTATTTGATTCCGGCTGCATTATACTTGTAAAAAAAATTTGCGCGAAGTTAG